>CAXEUQ010000104.1:0-4380 GCA_963999425.1 uncultured Candidatus Poseidoniales archaeon
TTGCGCTTGCCTCTTTGTGAATCGGGGCGGGGCCGTACAAATCTTTCAATTCGTGGAACTCCAAACGGTCTAATTGTGAGTTTAGGGCCTGTCTGATTTCTTCCACTCTATCTTCCCAAGTGCCGATTCTCGGGTCCTTGGCTTTGGCTATCGAATCGGCAGTAACCCAGACCTCGACCATCTGGCATCTAGAAAGGGCAGTCACCAGAAGATTGCGATGGCCGGCATGGAAGCGGTCGAAGGTACCGCCAATCAGGCCGACCTCGTGCATCTTCCCACCTCCAGTGGATTGTGTGCCCCGGGGCGTAACGGCGGCCTTCACAGCGAAGCTCGGGCGCCTGACCCACCCCGGGACGTTTGTCGGATTGTGGGGTAGTCCCATGATTCATTCCATTCGGTCATCCGGGGACCTAACACAATCCGGCCACTTGTTTTGCTCCAGTGATCATCCCGTTGCAGACAGTCACACTGGTCTTCGACAAGTGGCAACCCGTGCTTGGTACCTTGGTTCATACTATTCCTCCGGCGTGGGGCTTCGTCACCACGGTGTTGCAGCACGGGCATGCTACGGCCATGGGAGGCGGTCAAGAACCCCTCGGTCGTGAAAAACCACGTCATCTAGCCCGAAATCGAGCCCAGTGAGCCGATTTCTGGATGATATCCGGATCTTCTGAGTATTATTCTCTCTGAGATATATGGGTCACCTCGCATCGCCATCTCGGGATCGATAATTGGCCAACTATCGATTGGCTGAGCTAGCCAGCCTGAGTAAGGATGCGTCCTGCCTGGCTGAGGGGCAGTGTCTCTCGCTGCCGAATCCAATGCATCCAGCAGATCGAGGAGATGTTCAGAGGATTCCGGGAGTTCGTCGTTCTGGCTACGACCCTTCAGCTTTCGATGCAGTTTAGGCAGCAGTTCGGTATCGTATCCGGGATGTGTGAATGAATCCAATCCAGGAGCCTCGCAAGATTCCCCGACGGGTCTCAATACTGCCGCACACCAAGGAATAGGATTCGATAGAATCCAAGCAGTGGATTCGTCTTCATCGAGCATAGCAGACAACATAGACGAAGAAATCGGGGCCCACCAGCCAGGAGGCAGGGTCAGAACACTTCTCATCTCGGCGGCGCTCAACCTAGAGATGTCCGAAAGACCCTTCGAGAGACTTGCCCAGATTCGCAAGTCGTGGGCTTCCGAACACCCATGTCCCACAGTCTGGATTCCCTCGACAATCGGTCTGAATTCCGGCCCTCTGTCCTTAGAGAACAGCCATGCCACACCCTCTAGAGCGGCCATGGAATCAATGGGAGGTTTACACAACCAAGCCTCAAGGGCCCAGTTGACCAAATCCGAATGTAGATGGTCTGACAACCAAGGTGCGTTTGAAAGAAGTTGAGCGGCGACCCAGGAATCACCTCTGCTAGCACTCTTGGGATCAGAAGCAGGACGCATTCTCAGGGCCTTTTCGGGATTCGTCCGTAGAATCTGAGTCAATTCGCTAGAGAACTCAGTCAGTACTGAATCCGGGGCCTCATCGGCAATATCGGAGAGCCTTTCCAGAGGTAGGTCCTCTAACTCAAGCAGAACCAACCAGTCAGAATCCAAGCGCCCCCTCAGCCTCTGCCATCGCGGCCAACGAGTCCTCGGAGGAGAGGCGATCCAAGCAGCTAGAGGATATCTCGCCTCCATCTGATTGGCCCACTCCTCATTCCCTGCTGGATGCTGAGAGACCGCGGACAGGATCACTGACTCTTCGTCTTCGGAATAGCTCAGTAATTCGGCTGCTACACCTAATGAATCGAACGACATCGATTGAGGAGAATCCGAGACCGTAGTCGGTTGAGATTGGATTGGGTCAACCAGTCTGATTGACAGCGAGTTTTCCGCTGTGGTGTTGAGTCTGAGCCACGGCAGTGGTCTAATCGGGTCCGACTCAAGACTGTCAAAAGTGGAGAATACTGGCCAATCTGAATCAAGCAGGACAAGCCTCAGATTGGGATGAGATGCTACTGCGGAGACCAGATCGTCTGGTGTCTGGGAATCAATCTCTAGAGTCAGAGGGAGGGCATCGTAGTCAGACAGCGCCCACTTGATTAGAGCCTGTGATGCGGCGGTGCCTAGACCTCTCAGATCCAACTGCCTGAACGAATCGTCTTCGTCAACGAACTGTGCTTCTCCCCAATCTGCCCTGAATCTCCTCCAAGTCGAGTCGTCTGTCCTCCCACTGCCCTTCCTCACCCTATCCATGAGTGCACCCAATCTGCGGCCTCTCTCAGTATCGTCGAGTCTGGGATGGGCGCGCTCGATCCAATGAACCAACGCTCCCAGTGGATATTCCTCACCAATTACGTCAAGCCCTCCCAGATCGGCTATGACCAAAGAGTTCAATCGTGCCGTTCTGAGTATCATCGAGCGAGGCAGGCGATCTGCTAGCACAGCAGATATCGGCATTCTGGGCCTTATCTCTGGTGACTTGGGATGGCAGGCTCCGAGCACCCAATCTCCTCTGTGATAATCCCTCTCGGGTAGCGGAGGTGGGGGAAGGAACGGTGGTTCGGAGAACCAAAATCCGGTAGCGATAGCAATCGGACGTTCAGGATCCAATAGACGGGCGCGGATGATTCCCAGAACAATTCGTTGTCCCGAGTAGGTATCTATGTTCTCTGGATCTGTAGGTTCTGGGATGCTGGAGGCCGGCTCCATTGAACTGAGATCAAACCATCTAGGTTCTCTCTCTCTGAACACCGCCCAAGTCCAAGGGACCCCTTCTCTTCCTGTGGAGGTAGAAGACGTTCCAGCCTCTGCAGGAGGTTGGGTCGGAATAGGTATGATTGGCGACTGAATAGGCTGCAATAATCCCAGCAGAAGATTCGGTCCGTCTCTAGACAGCAAGCAGCACATCCTCGAGTCTGTAGGCAGCGGAGTAGCGTCCTGAGCTCTGGACAACTCATCGGCGCGAATCGCCTCCCACCCCGATTGAGTGAGATGCATGCTAGCACCGCGACTGCCTTCCGACAGGTCGCTGGAGACCAGTCCATCGTTTCTTAGCCTCTTCAACTCGGCAGATGCGTGAGGGACTCTAAGTCCTACATCATTCGCCAACTCACTCACGGTGGCCCCTCCCTCTGTCAGTCTTCCTAGCAACCTACGTCGGTGCTTGCTGCGGATTCTGACCGGATCGGTGCCAATGCCTCGACTTAGCGGCTCTGTGGGCTCCTCGGGCATTACTTTCACTCTCGCTGTGTAATGAGTTAAGGCGATTGTATTTAATTTTATATTTTAGTTACAATTTGTTACATCTTTCCAATGGAAAATTAACCAGTTTCAATTCCACACTTGGTTCAATCATGAAAATAGGTCAGTTTGGTGCAACTTCATGTAACGAAAGTACGTGATTTCGTGCAGAAGCGTTATATCAGCGCCCGCCATCCTAAGCGCATCGGGACTGTTCGGGGTCCGAACCAAGACGGAGGGAGATGATTGGAAAGGGATGAGTTGAGAAGAATCATCCGCAAGTATCTGGCTGAGAAGCCACGCAATACTGCAGAGATATCGGCTTGGCTGAGTTCCCAGGAAAACCCTTCGAACAGCTCGGAGATCACGGCGATTATGGAATCCGATACGACTCTAGTTCGCATCGGGACCGTTCACAAGAGCGGGATGGCCGGGAACTCGCCACCATTGTCGGAATGGGCTACCGAGGAATGGGTAAGGTACCACGAGAGAGACAGTCCCAAAGAAAGGAGAGAGTGAGATGAGAACAACCAGACTAAGACAGAAAATCAAGAAGTTCCTCGATGATAGAGGAGAGGCGAACACCACTGAGATATTGGAGCATGTCAACTCCACTATGCGTCACGGAACCACACCTCAACAGTTAGGAAATGTGCTCTCTAAGGACAAGGACATCATGAAGGTCTCAACCACCAAGCGAGGTGGTGCTCTATCCGGGCGTTACGAGATTTGCGTCTGGCAACTCCGACCCGGGGCTCTCGATGAGAACTGAATCTATCCTATGCCTCTAGGTCTGGGCTCCAATCACCACTCCTAGCGAGGCTGTTCATCCTAGCCCTATGAGCGAACATATCTCGGCTCTCAGCGGCCGACTCGGGGCCACCTTGCGCCCATGTCTTGAGAGCGTGGGCCTGGAGTGCTCTTCCATAGGAGTAGGACAATTGCCATGGGTGATCAACATCCATCTGGTTCATCAGATTGAGATGAGCTGTGGCGTCCTCGTCGGATTGTCCCCCAGATAGGAAGACTACTCCGGGAAGGTCATGTGGAACATGATTAGTCAGGCATTCGACAGTCAACTGTGCCACCTCTTCGCGCGTGGCTTGGTTGGGGCAGTCCTTGCCCGCCATCACCATATTGGGCTTC
>CAXEUQ010000105.1:0-4377 GCA_963999425.1 uncultured Candidatus Poseidoniales archaeon
GGTTCCAACCCGCGGGCAGGCGGCGGTGAGGCGGGACGTGGCATGGAGCAGCTCAAGCGCGTGGGCGCGCGGCGAGGTGGCGGCCAGCGAGAGCAGACGGTGGATGAACGAAGCGACCCGCGGCGCGATCAGGGCGGCGCGAGTGCGGCGTAGCTGCTCGATGCAATCCAGCGCCGTCGCGAGAAGTGCGTCGTCGTGCGTGACCGTCGGATGGCGCAGCAGTTGGTAGAGACGGAGCTGCACGTCGCGGGTGTCAACAGTGAGTGCTTGCCCGAGGCCACTGAGAGCCCGCAGCAGCGCGTGCACGCACGCGAGCGCGGCTGCAGGTGGCAGCGGAGCGGCCCCCGACCGAAGGAGCACTCGTATCGCGCCGCAAAGGTCGAGGAGAAGCTCGAGGTTCACCTGGTGCGCATGTTGGGCGACGCCTTGCAGGACGAGCGGGAGCAGCGGCGAGTTTGGGCACTTCTTGATGACGCGCGCGTACGAGGCGAAGAGCTGCGGTGGAGGGAGATGGGAGGGGCTAGGCGCAAGACCGGAGTGGGAGTGGAAGCAGGAGTGCAGCTCGTCCGCCGAGTCCAACTCTGGGCGCTCGATCACAACACGGCCGGGTTCCAGTCCCGCGCCCCGGCACCTGTTCCAGGATCAGACCTTGCACGCGGTCCGGATCCGTGCGGCCCCCAGCCGCCGCAGCCAGCTCGCGCGCCACCGGGTCCAGCTCCCACACGCGCATCGTCTTGTGCCCTCCCGTGACGATGGAGAGGGCGTCGGTGGAGTGCAGCCAGGTGATGCACGTGACCGAGTCGTGCGCGGCGGGGCTGCCGCACAGCGCCATCCCCGTGGCGACGGTCCACACGACCACGTTGTTGTCGTCCTCGCTGCCGATCGACGCGAGGTACGTGCCGCACGGCGAGAAGGCGAGCCCGCGCACGCCGACCTTGTGCAGGTCGAGCGTGTGCAGGAGCTGGGGCGCGCCCTCGACGTACGCCTCGCCGTTCTCGTCGCGCTTGAAGCACGCGATGTCCCACAGGATGATCGACGCGAGGTAGCCCATGTGCGTCACCTGGCCCGACGCCAGCATCGTGCCGTCCGCGCTGATCGCCATCGCGGTGACGCGGTCCGTGTGCGCCTGCAGGAAGACCTGGTCGCTGTTGTCGTGCACGTTGCGGATGACGATGCTCGAGCCGAGCGGGTAGATGATGTGCTGCTGCGTCACCGGGTGCAGCAGGAGGCCGCCCTGAATGCAAACCAACTCCTCAAGATCTGATGGACCATTTCCGCACAATGCCTCAACGCTCTCAAGGACCTCAAGCGAGTTGCCGATAGCACAACCCAGCGGGACATCCATCGAAGATAGCACAGCAGTGGTCGAAATCCCCATCCCTTGCGAGGCTGAAACCATGGATTGTGCCAACTCTCTGGCCTTGGCCTGTTCGACCATGAACGCCGCGCGTCCGAACTTGACATCGAGAACTAGAGCCGACAACCCCTCAGCGGCCTTCTTCGACACTATCGATGAAGTGATGAGCGGAATCGAATCTATTGTCCCTGTGACGTCTCTGAGAGCATACATTCTGCGGTCAGCCGGGACCAGCCTCTCGGTCTGGCCGACCATTGCCAGCCCAATGTCGAGGACTTGGGCTTGAATCTGCTCTGAATTCATCTCGACACTGAATCCGGGAATGCTCTCAAGTTTGTCCAGTGTGCCGCCGGTGTGACCGAGTCCTCGCCCTGAGATCATTGGTACCTTGAGCCCGCAAGCGGCGAGTGCCGGAGCGAGGACCAGAGAGACCTTGTCGCCCACGCCCCCAGTCGAGTGCTTGTCGGACACCAATTCTGAAATCGCTGAATCCCAAGATAGAGTGTCGCCGGAGTCCCTCATGGCCTCAGTCAGAGCGATAGTATCCGCTTCGCTGATACTGTCGCTGTGCACCTGTCTTAGCCAAGATATCAGATCCTCGTCCGAGATTGAACCGTCAACCACTCCCTCTACGAGGTCGCGGATGTCCTCGGACATCACTCCTCCTCGCCCAGCTCAGCCCGAATCTCTTCCATGGTGCGCCCCTGTTCGAGCATCCACTGGACCTCGTCCCGGACATCATTGTCAAAGCCGAATCCATCCAGCTTTATCGCCCCATGCAAACCGTCATTTCTGCCCTCAGTGCGTGCACGAACATCCTCGGCCATCTCATCGAAACTGGTCCCTGCCAGAATCGCCTTGTGTGAATCCGCATCGTCGAATCGGTAGCCCGAATCGTCTATCAGAATCTCGTCAGTACCCCTCCTCGGTTGTAGGAACATAGATGCGGCGGCGGCACAAAGAGAAACAGTCGATATTACCATCAGCCAGAACAGGAATGAGGCCCCGGGTCTGGAAAGTGGGTCGTCCCTGATGTTGAACAGTCCAGACTCCTCCTCTTCTTCCTCAGGCTCTTCCTCTTCTTCACCGCCGCCATCTCCGCCATTATCTCCATCATCAGTAGAACCTTGCTCGCAACCGTACTGCTCACCGTCAGGAATGCCGTTCTCATCGACATCACCTGAGTTCATCGATAACACAGGCTGCCGCATAACGCTGACAGCGAAAGCCGACTCATCACCATCGAGAATGCAGTCTCCATCGGTGTCGTTGGACATCGGATCTCCACCGAGTTGGTACTCCTCAAGATTGTTCAGTCCGTCCTCGTCGGGGTCGAGTGACTGCTCGCTCAGAGCGGTCCCCAGAACTGCAGCAGAGTGCCGGTTGAGACCATACTCTAACTCCCACTGGTCTGGTAATAGGTCGCCATCTGAATCGGTTGTGGAATCCAATCTATTCCAGTCTTCTTCAAAGGAGGCAGAGTAGTCAGCCGCTAACCCCTCGTGATGAATCAAAACGCCAATCTCCCGATTGCGCAAGGCCGCACTTGAGCCCCAGTTCATACTCCCTACTAGGACGCTGGAACCATCGATTATGGCGCCCTTGTTGTGCAGTTTTACTATTGTATCAGAGTAGGCCATCAGCCGAGCGGTAACATCGAGTCCCTCGGTTGCATTCCAGTCGGTATTGAACATGTTGATGGCATCTCTTATTTCATCATCCCACTCAGCATAGAATCCGTTTAGCATTAGACGAATACTAACTCCTCTTTGTGCAGCTTGATGCAGAGCGGCGATTATTGGATTGTCACCAAATCCCCAGTACCAATCTAGGTCCAGATACTGCACAGACAACTCGATTGATTGATTAGCAGATTCAATCATCGATACTATTCCCGAAACGCAGTCATCAGGACAAGTTAGGAGCTGAGCATCAAAGGGCCCCTGATGGTACTCTATGGACGTTAGTTGGCCATCATGCCATGGCTCCTCCATTTCCCAGTCGAATGTAGGAGAGTGCCAGGATGAATGAGGAGTAATGTGCAGATGCTGAGCGTTCTCATCCCATGCCATTCTGGACAAAACTAACTCGGCAGCAGCCTCCGAGTTCATGATTACAGACCACTCGCGGTTACCGACTCCATCGGGAGGCACACTGGTATCCTTCCAGTTGCCCGACGAGATCCACACGCTCTCGGAGTCTCGAACAGCAACCTTGCTGTGGATGAAAGCGTATGGTGAACTGATTTGTGTCGGGTTCTCCATCCAGAGCACAGTCGCTCCCGCTTCATGCAGTGCCTGAGCATGCCCCCGCTGCTTGTTGACGGTACTGCTGCCATCAAGAATACCCTCTTCTAGCAGCAATGTGACCTCGACGCCCTCGTCAATCGCTTCGAGGAGCGCTTGGGTCAAATCCGCGCTCATGAACTGGTAGACATGCAGATGTATCGAGTTCTCTGCAGCATCAATCCACTGCTTGAGGTCATTGAAGGCCGTGTCCGGACCTATCGAGGCTGAAACGGAGGAGTCTGCTTCTGTAGAGAAGTATCCTCCATCACAGAAGGTCGAAGCTCCGATTCTAATCCATCGCTGCTCCCAGTCCGAGCCGGTGTCGGTGTCGGTATAGTCCCCGCATCCACTGCCTCGCATCAGTATGAGGCCAGGAGTACCATCTCCGGGGACTGAGATCGCAGCGCCCTGCCAACCATCTATTTCCGCGATGCCTCCGCCGAAGGCGATGGCATCGACTACCGTTCCGTCGGGCGACTTGAGTTGTAATGCACTGCCCGAATCGACCAACCAGGGCATGTTGTTCAGAGCTAAATTGCCATCCAAGGCCGTTATTCCGCCGTCAGCCAGCAGATTCGCCGGGTTCTCGGTCAGGACTACTGACTGTCCAGCATCGATGACTAAATCGTTGAAGGTGGATATCCAAGGAGTGGTCGAACGGATTCTTTCTATCGTCCATCCAGCGAGACTCACAGGCTCGTCTCCGGTATTCGTCAACTCGAGCCAGTCGTT
>CAXEUQ010000106.1:0-4106 GCA_963999425.1 uncultured Candidatus Poseidoniales archaeon
GATCGCAAGTCCAACTTACCGTTGCACAGATGGGTAATGCAGACTCCAGACCCTATACTACCATCTGGGTCAGTGGGGAGAATGGTTGGGCTGTGGAAGAGGTCGCAGAACTCCCCGTTCTGTCGCCTGGCGAAACAGCTCCTATGATTCTCAACATCACCCCTCCTGAGTCGGCTCAGCACGGCAGAGCAGTGGAGTTGAACATCAGATTGAGAGATGGTGACGGGAGTGGGGAAACAGAGATTACATTGCCTCTCAGAGTGGCGATAATCAGGAACTTCACAATGTTCGATTATGGAGATTGGGTCGTTTCGGAATCTGGAGGTTTCCCTCTGGTTGAACTCCGCAATCACGGCAATGCCCCAACTACAATCTCCCTTCGAGTGTTGAGTCTCCCTCCTGGATGGGCAGTAACAGGTCAATTTGAGGTCGTTCTGGGAGTCGGAGAGGTAAGAGGAGTTCCTCTCGAAATCATTCCCGTAGAAGACTGGGATGGCAGTCTCCATACGATTAGAATCCTTGCTGAGGACGAAGGAGATACCAACACAGAAGTGGCTCTTGATACCTCGCAGTCCACTTACTCTTGGGCTACCTCGCCTGTTATAGTCGGGATGAGTGGCGACGAGTCTGTAATCAGCATACATGGAGCCAATCCATCATCCTCTGTGTCCGGTTCATCCGGTCAACTCGCTGCATTGGCGGACGGTGGTTGGGCCTTACCTTTGCTGGCCTCAGGAGAAGGGCAGATTTCTGTGGGCTCTGTAACTTTGGATTACCTAGCACATGCATCTGAGCCTGCCATGAGAATGGCCAACTGCGTCATCTCAGGTGCCTTGGGTGATGTGATTGCCCAATGCAACATAGTGAACGGGAGCGGTGGATTCCAATACACAATGATGCTCATTGACGACGAGGGTAGCATGCTGGAATCCGCATCGGGATATGTATCCGGGAACACCTCACTGGGACCCATCAACCTGAGCGCTGGCGGCTGGAGCCCGGAGCCGGGAAGCAGGGAGCTGACGGTCAGGCTGCTAGATGGTAGAGGCGTGTTGGTTTACCAGACTTCCAAGCCCTACGAGATCAGGAGATCGGACTGGAACATAGGAATCATAGTTGTGGAGCTTGAAGGTAAGGGTGATGGGCAGGATATCAGAGTGTCATGGCAGCGCAGCGAGAACGCTGATGAACTACTGGCTCAATACAATGCTGACTGCAGTTTGACTCTTTCCGCAGGAAATTACACTATGTCTCATAGCGTCGATTTGACCGCTCTGTTCACTGTGCCCTTCGAAATCAATCGTCCAAGCGCTGCACAGGACGGTGAGGAACTCGAGGTGACCATCGGCTGCTCATTCCCATGGGACATGGACTCAGATTCCAGTGACGATAAGGGTATCGTGATTCTTTCTGGCGGTACCGTCGAGCCTTCGAGATACCCCGATATGGGGACCTCTCTGGCTGCAGCCGCACTCGTCATTGGAGTCGGTGTCGCCCTCGCATGGATAATCAGGAACAACAGAGAGGGTAAACAGTTGATGGAGATGGCAATGAGTGCTGCTGAGGAGAAGATGCTCAGCAAGGCGGAGAAGGAGCCTGGGCAGGAGGAGTTGGCCCCCGATCCTCCTCCGGTCATTGAGCAATCGGAGGTAACTGCTACTGAGCCAGAACCCGAGCCAGAACCGGAACCAGATGACGACTTCGAGGCTAGGCTACGCCGATTGATGAGAGATTGATTACGGCTTCACTCTCTTGGAGTACAGTTCTCGATAAAGTGGAGTCGCCTGCTCAAGAATGGGCTCTAAAGAAGCAGGTAGTTCACCACTCCTCAATCTGTAAGGAGAGAATCCCGTCGAAGACCAGACTGAGTCATACCAGTGCTCACCCCATATGCCATCGCAAACCCTCGGGCCTGCCTCCCAAGAAAGCATGTCGTTACTGAACGGTATATCCAGTTCTCGACATAGTTTGCCAAGCATTCCTGCAGGATTCTCAAGCACATCTCTCGAGTCAATAATGGGGGGCATGGAGCCATCTTGTGAGGCACGCTCCAGAAGCATGACCTGTTGAGGTAGACCTGTGGCCCATAGAGAGATCTCGTGAGTAATCTGGGAGAGAGAAAGTAGTACTTCCCTCGGGTCTCGTATCAGAAAGCAGTTGCTCAGAGAGTGAATCCAATCTATGTCCATCTCGGGCAGAATATGGTGGCACATGTGCTTCTGATACCATACTTGGGCCCCGTCGGGAATATCTCCGATTAGGCTCTGGACTATCTTGTCGTAGTCGGTTTCGTAACTCTCGATGACCCTGTCCGCATCTGGGTGATCTACCCCGGTCTGCAATAGGTAGTGGGCGTAGAATGGTTCGTCGATTGCATAGCAGTCATCCCTGTTCTCAAACGAGTACATCATCGCAGTCGAGATGTTCCTAGGGCCCGACCACATCGCCACCCTACAGCCTTCATTCACCGCACTCACTCCTAATCAGTTCGATATACAGGTTCTGCAGCCTCTCACACATCGGCCCACGGCTGCCGTTGCCCATGGGCTCGCCATCGAACATCACAACAGGAGTCAGGCCTGCGAAGGTCCCTGTCACGAAGGCCTCGTCGGCTGATTTCACATCTTCAAGGCCGAAATCAGCCTCGAATGCGGGAATCTCGTTAGAGCGGCAAATCTCCAGTACCTTACTGCGTGTAATTCCATCCAAGCAGTACTCTCCCGACGACGTCCAGACCTCTCCGTCTCGCACGATGAAAAAGTGTGTAGAATTGCAAGTAGATACATACCCATGCGGGTCGAGCATCAGTCCCTCATCACCTCCCAGCTCGGCCGCTTCGATGCAGGCTGCGATGCAATTATGCTTGGAGAGGCTGTTAATACGAGGATCCTGGGTGTTGTGACCGCCTCTCCTCGTGCTCACAGATACCAGATTGATACCTTCTCTCGCCCTTTCCTCATTCGCCCGCTTGTACTCCGGGATGATGACAAAGGTAGGTGGGCTCGAGATGACCCACGGGGCCTGATAGGGAGTTGGCTTGAGACCTCTGCTGACGATTAGTCTGATATGCACCCCATCGGACATCCCATTGGCATCGATTACCCTGTAGATCTCCGAGAGAATCTGTTCTCTGCTCCTTCCGATGTCCATCGAAATCGTCTCTGCACCCTTGAACAATCTATCCATGTGGTCATCGATGAAAACAAGATTTCCATTGTGCAACCTGAATGACTCCCAGACTCCGTCTCCAAGCAGGAATCCCGCATCGAACACAGAGATCTTTGCCTCACTCCTGTGGAACAGTTCGCCGTTGACTGAAATCAACACTTCCGAGTTACGAGGGTCTTCCTCGTACTCGTGGGTGCCCATCGCCTACCTCAGAAATCGTAGCCCGTCAGCCTCTCATACATCGAAGCATACAGTTGTGCAGTCTTGTCGATCATCTGCTGAGGCAGGGCTGGAATTGGAGGTTCTTCGAGTCCTTTCTCCCTAGCATCGTAAAGGGCCTCATGATGTCCGATGTCAATGTAATGTTCCCTAACGAACTCCTTTGAGAGAGACTCGATTCTTCCCTCTGCATAGGTCTGTGCATCCCACCATCTATCCTCATCTAGAGTGCCGAAAGAATCGACTAGGACTGGTTTTCTACCGGGCCCCAAAGCGAACTCCTTCTTCCCGTCAACATGAATCAAACCTCGCTTTCCCGCCTCCCTCTCAATGATGGCATCTATCTTGAGAACAGCATCGAGTATCGAGTCGAACTCGTCATCGGTCAGATTGGATATCTGCAATGCCTCCTCTCGGTCTAGAAGTCGGTCGAAGGACTCGAACTTGGTTGAAACCTCAAGATACGGTTGCGGTAACTTGCAGTTCTCCTCAATCTCGGTTCCCGGCTCAAACCCGAACTCCTCGGCTCCTACCTCTCCCTTAGCATAGCGGCGCCACCCTGAGCCGGCAAGATGATGCCTGCATATAACCTCAAGCGGGACGAAAACATTCTCCATATCTCTTGGAATAGCTCCGGGCTCTTTGATTACCTCAAAGCGCTTGGCCAGGCATCTGTCGGGAGCGTTCATGTCAATCAAATGAGTATCGCATATCCCTTC
>CAXEUQ010000107.1:0-4101 GCA_963999425.1 uncultured Candidatus Poseidoniales archaeon
GTCCGGCGTCCACAATGTCGAGATTGTCGGCGCCTTCTCCGTCACCGGTCACCGCCGTCTGGTGGTCCCGGAAAAAGCGCGCACTCACAGGCTCATGATGGTCCGTACCGTGAGACGGCGCCGGCACGTGTTGCGGAGGTCCACCGACAGGCGCTCCTGCAGCATCTTGCGGAACGGGTGCTTCCGCAGTTCGTTCAGCACCGGCAGCGTCTGCAGATTGGAGGTCAGACAGACCTCCAGCGTGATCCGCCGGTCGGCGACGAAGCGGGCCAGCCGCTCGACGTAACTGCGGCGATCGCGGATCGAGCGATCCTCGATC
Organism: uncultured Candidatus Poseidoniales archaeon; assembly: GCA_963999425.1. Taxonomy (GTDB): domain Archaea; phylum Thermoplasmatota; class Poseidoniia; order Poseidoniales; family Thalassarchaeaceae; genus Thalassarchaeum. The sequence goes on from CAXEUQ010000107.1 coordinate 320, forward strand.
CGACTGGCCTGGAACAGCCAGGTGCCGTGGCCGATGCGGTCCGCCCGGCAGTCGGTGATCGCCTGGAAGATGCTCTCGGGTCCATATGCCTCTCCCGCGTGCACCGTCTTCTTCAGGAAATTGGTGTGAGCATAGTCATAAGCTCGCTCGTGATTCTGTGCGGGAAACCCGTCTTCTTGTCCGGCGAGATCAAATCCGACGATGGGTACATTGAGGGCCACTCTGTGATAGTCATGGTCCCTCAGATTCATGGCTTTGAGTTAACAGAACCTATGCAGGAGCTCTACGGTATTCAACCAGGAGAGTCGGTTTCCACGGGAATCAAATTCACCAATTCCGGCAATGGAGACGAGCGCTACGAGTTTGAGTTCGATGACTCTGAACTGCCCGAGGGTTGGGTTCGCACCGGTTCTACTTCGCATACCATAGGGCCTTACATTTCCTCTACACACAGTGTGACAATAACAGCTCCTTCGAACGCATCAGATGAGGAATTCACAATCTATGTCTCCGTCAGGGACAAGGCGAACAACACATATCCCGACATAGAGATTAATGTTCAGACTTCGATGCCATCTCTGCGGATTGTCTCATATCAGAACTACAATGGTGGCGAGGACGCCGAAGCGGGCCAGAATGCACTGTACAATGTAGTGGTCGAGAACACCGGACTGATCGATGCTCAGCAAGTTCAGTTGAATGGGACCCTGTGCGACTCATACAGTGGATGCCCTAGCACTTCCAGTACAGGAGTAATAGGAACCGACACTCGTGATATTCCCGCAAATTCTGAAGTCGTGTTTGAGATATCCTTCGATCTCTCGGAAATCAGTCCAGATACCTATTACTTCCACTTCGAGATAAACAATACAGGATTTGATTCTGTAGAGGAATACTCGATTACGGACATCAAGGTACGCTCACCACCCGTCGAAGGCAACTCAGAATGGATAGGATGGCTGTTGGCAGGGATGCTGATTCTAGCCTTACTCATACTGACTAGGAGAGGGGGCAGACGTAGGGGAACGGCTCCGTTCTGAACTCTATTCTATATACGAACAACAACTCATAGTATTCGGTGGTAGCATGCCTGCCTTGGACAAGTTGGAGTTGATGCCCGAGCCAGATGATCCTAGGATGATGACGACTGTCGACCGAGATGCCCCCGGTTATCCAGGGGATGCATACGGGCTGTCCGATGAGGCAGCTAGGCAATTGCGATGGCCGGCAGCACCATTGAAGGAGATTCTTTGGCCATGGGGAGCCATCACCTTCGCCTTCGGTGCTGCCTTCATGCTACTTATCTGGCCTTTCATCAATGCATATCTCTCCCCGATTCTCCCTGAGACCGAATGGGCCTTCGATTCCTCAGGCATTCGCGAGCTTCAGGAGTCCGGACTCGATGGAACCGGGGTCCACGTATGCATGGTGGATACGGGCATCGACGCAGAACACCCGGATTTCTCCAATCTCTCTTTGGTGGGATTCAGAGACTTCTACGAGGGCCAGCATGACAATATCAGAGATGTCGGTGATGATTGGCATGGCACGATGATGGCAGGACTTCTGGTAGCAGATGGCAAGTTCCGTGGTGCCGCGCCGGGGGTAGATCTCTCAGTCGCCTTGGCCCTCGGGCCCTCCGGAACTTCAGGCCAAGAGGATATGGTAGCTCAGGCTGTACGATGGTGCAGAATTACTCAAGACGCCGATATCATCTCGCTGAGCCTAGGCAGCAATCCTGGTAGCGGTATGACAGAACAGTCGCAGACCGCGAGAGCCGTCGAAGAGGCACTGGAAGCAGGGATATTCGTAGTCGCCGCAGCAGGGAACAGAGAACCGGATGAGATATTCTCAGACGTTTCAGTACCGGCCAATGTAGGAGGGGTAATCGCGGTCGGTTCGATTACCCGAAGCGGAGGAGTTTGGTCTCAGTCTGCAACCGGTTCAGAAGTTGACCCTTACACTCAGCAGAACCGTACGTATCCTGATCAGAAACCAGAGGTGTCTGCACCAGGCGTGCTACTGCTCTCAACCGCTGGGTCGACGTTGGAGCCACCTTATGCCTATTCATCAGGTACTAGCGACTCAACAGTACTGGTAACCGGCGCCCTAGCTATGATACTGCAACTTCATGGAGAGGCTCTAGCAGGGGAGGACGGATATATCGGGCCCGATGGAATGGCCATTGTCAAGAGATCTCTGGCCAGCTCCAGCGACAAATCCTCAATCAACGGGGTCTCACACGACTCCAAAGGAGGATATGGGTCATTGGATGCAGTTCAATGGGCCGATGACGTGGCTTTCGAACTCAATGCGGCATAATCGCAGTATCAACATGGCCGACCAGTATCACTCGAGCCTTCGGCTCGATATAACCCTATGATTAAATCCGTCAGCGATTCCCACAACGCATGACTGGAGTGCGACGTACTCGAAGTCACTTCCTAGTATTCTTGATGCTCAGCAGCCTATTCGTGGCCCTGATAGGGCCAGCAGCCCCAGTCTCTGCGGATAACGAGACTACGGCCGGCACAGTTTCCGGAACAGAGACATGGTCCGGAGTGCATACTCTGACTGGAGATGTCGTGATATCTTCCGGAGCCAAACTAATCATACAGCCCGGGACCACAGTGGTCTTCCCTAATGGGACCCATCTCGATGTCCGCGGCAACCTTTGCGCTGGGGTCTCGGCCTGCGGAGCCAACAGTGATGCCGGAACCTCCCAGAAGATTACTTTCCGCTGGTCAGAGCCCGCAAACAGTAGCGCGAGAGGCGAGTGCTACGGCATGAGTTATGGCAACCAACAGATATGGGTTGAAGATGCCTCTTGCTACGAGGGAGTACTAATCAGAAACACGATTGACCTGTCCCAGACTGGACTTAGATACATCACTATAGATGGGGCTTGGGGGATTCCTTACTACATCCCCACCGTCTTCCAGTGGAGGTATGGTGCTCTAGTCATCGACGGAGCTAGCCCGGTGTTGAATGAGATTGAATTCACCAACATCAATACGACCAGTGTGCTGACTACCAATCTAGCGCAACCTCGTTTCGTCGGCGGAGAGTATGTCGTCGGCACTGATGATTCTAGTGGCGTTCGTGGTTCTGCTGTACAGATTTACAGTTCTGGAACACCTGTCACGCCATTAATTCTCGAGTCGCCCTACCTTATTGGGACCAACGTCGGATGCAGCCGTCAGGCGCCAAGCAGACCAGCGGTTTGGGCCCAAGACACATTCATTGAAATTACCGATGCTGAAGTGGAAACGGGAGATTACGGAATCAGCCTGCGTAATTCAGCTGGTACAGTCAGCAATTCTGAATTAGATGTTAATTGCAATGGAATAGACATCAACAGCCGGAAGGCGGTCGGCAACACGGATTACGAGGTCAATATCATCAACAATGAGATAACAACAGTAGACGGGGCACCCATCACAGTATTCCAAGGAGGACTAGCCAATATCATTGCCAATGAGATGGAGGGTGCAGACGAATCATCCGGCATTGCTATCGAATCTAGTGAGGTCAATATTCTGAATAATGACATAGGCCCAATTGGAGGTTGGAATGGCCTTTGGATGCTTGGATCGTTCGATGTAATCGCTGAGAACAACACTATCCACGATGTGGCTAGGGAGCCTATACGGGCAGGTGAGTACGGTAGCAGCGCACCGGCACCTTCGGCATCGAGAGTACTCCTTGCAAACAACACCATTTCCACCGATGGAACCGGAACATGCAGTCAAACTAGATATGACGACTGGGATGGTGATTTC
>CAXEUQ010000108.1:0-4097 GCA_963999425.1 uncultured Candidatus Poseidoniales archaeon
ATGTGCGTGAGCATGCACTTTGGTCCCATGAAGTTTCTTTCGCTTGCCCTTCGTCGAGCGGCTATCCTCTGTGGAGCGCTGGCGCTGCTGTCCCATGTGGTTGCCCAAACCCCCATTGTCTTGGATCCGCCTGCGGGGACCATGGATGGCGTGAACATTTTGGACGACAACACGGCCATTGTGCAATTGCGGGCGCCAGGAAAATCTTACGTCCACCTTCGTGGAGACTTCAACAACTTCGCAATCAACAACAGTTCCCTGATGCGCATGAGCACCGACGGGAATTTGCATTGGATGCAGTTGAACAACTTGGATCCGAACGTCCAATATCGCTACCATTTCTTGTGCGATGGAAACCTGGAAATTGGCGACCAAGGGCTCGGAAGATTGGGTAACTTGGGACTTGAATGACATCAGGATGAGGCCGCGCGGGCGTGATGGCAGGCGGCTTCTCTCAAACCTGATTTACAGTGGAGCGCGCTGCCTAGATGTGATTGTCGCAGGGGAGGCTCTCAGACGAGACGGTGTAACTCTGAGTGTGAATGAGGATGCAGCCGGGGCTGCGCTTGAGGAAGCCGTCTCGGAATACTACTCAGAGATATGAGGTCGAAGCGTGTCTGACGAGCTGCACGTGGTCACCGGAGCCTACGGATACACCGGACGCTGGATTGCTCACCGTCTTCTCGATGAGGGCAAGCGGGTCAGGACTCTGACCAACGCAGTTGGCAGAGACAATCCTTTTGAAGGACGAGTCGAGGTTCATCCACTCGATTTCGATGACACTCTAGCGCTTGTCGAATCTCTACGCGGCGCTGATGTACTGTACAACACATACTGGGTTCGCTACAACGGCCACAGCAACCACTCCGACCACGAGGTTGCCACAGAGAATTGCAGAAAGATCTTCGAAGCCGCAAAGCAAGCGGGCGTTCGCAGAATCGTCCACTTCAGTGTGGCCAATCCCGACAAGGCCCCGAAGTGGTCGTACTTCCAAGGCAAGGTAATCTCGGAGCAGATGCTGAGGGACTGTGGGGTGTCCTATGCCATCGTGCGACCTACCGTACTCTTCGGAGGAGGCAGGAATGTGCTGGTGAACAACATCGGCTGGATTCTGCGACGCTTTCCTGTGTTCGGTCTGTTCGGTTGGGGGAACTACCTCATCCAGCCGGTCCATGTCAAGGATGTGGCAAGGATAGCAGTAGAGGTCGGCAAGGGAGATGAGGATGTCATCGTGGATGCGACAGGGCCTGAGACATTTACCTACAGCGAATTCATCAAGCTGATTGCACGAAGTATGGGGATTCGTCGACTGATTCTCCCGATGCCTGCCCTCTTGGGTTGGATAGTTGGCAGGGTGATGGGTGTATTCCTGCGAGATGTCGTCATCACCCGCGGGGAGATTCGCGGGTTGATGCAGGGGCTGATGTCCTCGCAAGAGATTCCGCTCGGGGAGATGTCGTTCAGCGAGTGGGTATCCCGTAATGGTCCAAATCTAGGTAGGGGCTACCAAAACGACCTAAGAGAGAGGAAATACAACACTTAGAGATGCAGTTATTGCGCTATTCTCTGTGAGGCGGAATTTGTCCTGCTTGACTGGTGTTGACCTTGAGTTCTCCATCTAGTGAAAATCTAGCAAGATAGTTGTTGAAGCTCATCTTTAGATCCGGTTCATTCCATAGAATCCATCGAGATAGAGCGCCGGCCGAAGTGAAGTCTTCCCAGTCCTCTCTATTGTGCCTCCTGAGGTACTTCTCCTTACGATTGGGATTCTTATGGATGGTGAAATCTGAATATCCCTTAGCCCCGAAATGAGTTGTCTTTCGTTTACCATCAGGAAACTGGAACTTCGCTACCAATTTCTTGTCCTTTTTGTCACTCTTGTTGATCTCAACTACAATCACCATACTACCTCCAGAGGTTAATGATGCTCAGGGATGGAACAGGAAGGCTGCACCCAATACGACGTATGTGCCGAGCAGTAACGCTCCTTCCAGCCAATTCGACTTTCCATCAGATGCAATGATGTTCACTATGAGGACTGCAAGGAACGCAGAGACCGTCTCCAGCATTCCGAACTCGAAGGTCAGAGGCACGCCTAGAGCCCACGCAATGATGATCATCATTGGAGCTACGAATACTGCAATCTGGGTCGATGAGCCCATCGAGATAGCGAAGGAGAGATCCATCTTGTCCTTGCCAGCCACTGTTACAGCGGTGAAGTGTTCAGCAGCGTTACCGAACAGTGGCAATAGAATCACGCCGATGAACAGGTGCGGTAGGCCCATGTCGTCTGCAGCGTATTCTACCGAATGCACGAGTATTTCTGCCATCCAAGAAACGAGGATGGTTGCAACAACGAGTAAAATGATTGCATCGCGCTGACTCATCTCAGGTTGCTCGTGGTGGTGAGTCTCGGTTGCGAATAGATCGACGTGTGACTTGAACTGGAAATACAGGAACAGTCCGTATAGTGCAAGCAGGATTACCGCGGCGATGTGGCTTAGGTTGGTCACACCCTCCTCGCCCTCACTTCCCCCTACAGTGGAGTTGAACACCGCCGGGATGATTAGCACAATCATCGCCAGTAGCATCAGCGAGCCGTTCGAGCTGACTTGGGTATCGGAAAACTTCTGCTCGGTGTAGTGTATCCCTCCCCAAACAAAGGCTAGACCCATGACCAATAGCAGGTTTCCGAGGATGCTACCAATCAGACTAGCCTGAACTAGATTCACCATCAGTTCCTCAGTCTCACTTCCAGCCGCTGCCTTGGATGCAGCATAGATTGCCAAGAAAGCGATGATCATCTCTGCGGCATTGCCGAAGGTCGCATTGAGCAGTCCCCCGACCGACTCTGATGTACGCAGTGCGATTTCCTCTGTTGCTCTGCCCATTAGGAATGCCAGAGGCATGATTGCCACCAATGAGGAGAAGAAGGCCATCGACTCATCGTGCGCGATGTACGCGTAGTAGCAAGTCACCGGCAGGGCGAGTAGCAGAATGTTGAGTTTTGTATCTCTAGGATCCATAGCTCGGACCCAGCTGATTTCTCCTTCGGACATGTGGCTCAAATCTCTCGCAGTGCGGGAGGATGGTCAATATTGCGCCGGAAAATAGTAGCGTATCGAGTTCAGAAGATTTTCAAACAGAGTCCGTGGAGAGATATTCGTGAAAGTCGCAGTCATTCAGATGTCGCCTGTTTTCCTAGACAAAGCGGCCACATGGGAGAAGCTCAAGCTGATGGTCCACGAAGCGATTGAAGAGGGAGCCAGCGTCATCACCTGGGGTGAGACGCTGATTCCGGGATACCCAGTCTGGATGGGATTGACGGATTCAGCGCGCTGGAACAACCCTGACCAGAAGCGAGTTTACTCGACTTATGCAAGAGAGTCAGTCAGTCTAGATGGGCCGATTGTAGCCGAGATGTGTGAGATTTCTTCGAAGCACGGAGTCATGCTGATGGGGGGAATTCTCGAAGGTGGTGGTTCAAGCGTTTATGCCACCCTGTTGACAATAGGATTCGACGGTGAGATTCTCGGTAGACATCGCAAGATTAAGCCGACCTTCGACGAGCGCCTACTTTGGGCGGATGGGGATACAGAGGGTCTGCGGACCTACGAGACTCCTGAGGGTCCTATCGGTGGTCTGAACTGCTGGGAGAATTGGATTCCTCTAACGCGCGCAGCGCTGCACCAAGAAGGAGAGATGATTCATGTCGCTGTTTGGCCCGGCTCCTACTCGCTGACCAAAGATATCACCAGATTCATGGCTCTTGAGGGCAGGTCTTGGATACTCTCAGCGTGTGGTGTCTACCGAGGTGAGGATTTCGAGCATCTCTCATCCGAGGACTTCCCGATGCGAGACGAGATGCTCAAGGCTGGTGGAATCCATTCTGGAGGCTCACTGATTGCAGATCCGACTGGTGAAATCATCGCCGGACCACTACCTGATTATGAGGAAGGTATCCTCTACGCGGATGTGGATAGGCGCACCGTACTCGAAGAGCGTCAGAACTTCGACTATAGTGGTCATTACAGCCGGCCTGAGCTCCTTCGAGTGAAAAGAGATTGAGTCGGTGCGTTCATGGCATCCATACCGGC
>CAXEUQ010000109.1:0-4070 GCA_963999425.1 uncultured Candidatus Poseidoniales archaeon
CTGCTTGAGAGTGGATCAATCACCCTTGGAGGTACCAGAGCCGATGCCTCGGAGCGAGAATCAAATCCTAGAAGGAAGAAGTCACGCAGATTGGGGACAACCAGAGGCAAAAGAGACTGATTACCAGCCACGCTCTTCCATTCTAACTTCGAGTTTGTCAATCTCCAAGCCATCCATCGGCTTGCCGGCCATCATTGCAGAAGCCTCAGTAACCTTGCTTGGATTATTGAAGTGGTGCGTGGCCATCACAATGGCAGATGCTGTGGTTGCCGGGTCCTCAGACTTGAATATCCCCGAGCCGACGAATACACCATCCATTCCCTGACGCATCAGCAGAGCTGCATCAGCAGGAGTCGCTATACCGCCTGCTGAGAATGTAACTACGGGAAGCCTACTCATCTCCTTTACTTCTCCCAGAACCTCAACTATGGCATCATGACAAGCATCCATGCTTCCAAAGGGAGTGTTCTCAACAACTAGCTCATGCTCACTGGCATCTTCTATTCTACGGAAGCCGTCGGAGACCTTGCGCGCCATGATCTCGAACTCAGCATCGTTTGCACTCTGCAGAAGAGCAATCTCCTGAGCCACGAGTCTAGCATGCTGCACAGCACTTACCACATTCCCAGTACCGGCTTCACCTTTGGTACGAATCATAGCCGCACCCTCCATTATCCTTCGACAGGCCTCACCGAGATTGGTGCATCCGCACACGAATGGAATCGTGAAGTCATTCTTTGCGATGTGGTAGAACGGGTCAGCAGGAGTCAGGACCTCACTCTCATCAACCATATCGACTCCGAGTTCTTGCAGGACCCTAGCTTCCTCGTCATGTCCGATTCTGGCCTTAGCCATCACCGGAATGCTAGTGGTATCGATGATTCCTCTGATTAAATCAGGATGGCTCATTCGAGCGACACCGCCGTCGGACCTAATGTCTGCTGGCACCCTTTCGAGTGCCATTACTGCAGTTGCACCCGCATCTTCTGCTATGTGCGCCTGTTCCGGAGTGACGACATCCATGATGACGCCACCCTCCTGCATCTTGGCGAAACCTCGCTTGAGCAACTCTGTGCCATGCCTCATCTTGTTGAGGTCAACCAGTTGTGTCATAGCACAGCCTCGGGCCATTGCCTCAAGAACCCTTGTGAAGTCCCGAATCAAGAATCTGCTAGCACTGGTGAGTCGCCCTCTGCAATCGGTAGGTTGGGCGCCTCATCCTCATTCTTGTCAAGCCAGCTCATCTCCTCGTCCGGCAAATCGGTGTCTGCATAGATTGCTTCGACAGGACACTCGGGGACACAGGCGGCGCAGTCGATGCACTCATCGGGGTCGATGACTAGGTACTCATCGGCCTCTCTGAAGCACTCTACGGGACAAACCGCAACACAATCTTGGTATTTGCACTTGACACAAGCACTAGTCACAACATGAGTCATCTTATCGGGCCTCGGTGAAGGCAGATTACATATCAACGCTTGTACGAATCACGCTTTTTCCATCAGTTCATGAATCAGTTCAGTCGCCACCGACTCAACATCCTGTCCCGGATAAGCCTCTACCTTGAACCGCCCCTTAGCTGTGGCCTGTGAATTATCTTCACCAACTACTGAAACCTCTCCGCATACCAAATCCGCTAGAGAAATTCTGACATGCAGAACCTTGTCAGCATCAAGCCTGCTTGATAGTCCTCCCTCAGCGAGTTTTTGCAAACCTTCTTTGCCCAATCTGGATAGCGCATCTGAGGATGCCTTTCTGCCTGAAACGCTAGCCTCGATAATCGTCTGATCGGAGCCATGCCAGGACTTACCTTTCTCCAAAATAATTTCACAATCTTCGCCAGTAAGCCAGCTCAGGCTCCGCTCGATTAGCGTGACGTCATCTACCGCGCTGGCATGCACACGCCAGCGTGCGCTGTGCAGTCCCATGGGTCTAGCAAGAAAGCCTCCCGCTTAATGCTCTCGCGCGCTAATCCAACATTCCTTCGAGGCTTTGATTCATATACTCGGGGCAGGTCGCACGGCTCGCGTACGAGGTAGCCCTCGGTAGGAGTCCGATGTCATGGCAAAGGGAGCAGCAGCCAGGGCAGCGGCACGCAGGCAGCGAGACAAGTGGAAGTCGAAGCGCTGGTACAGCATCAGGGCCCCTAGGAACCCATGGTCGTTCAAGACCATCGGCGAGACCATGGCCGAAGAAGAAGAGATGCTCATTGGCAGACATTACGAAATTCTACAGTACGAGTTGGACGGCGATTTCTCCAAGATGAACGTCAAAGTTCAGTTCAGAATCACAGAGGTCATCGGCTCGGATGCCCTTACTGAGTACATCGGCCACGAACTGCTCAAGGACCATATTCGTAGACAAGTCCGCCGAGACCGAGGCAAGATTGACGACACAATCGATTTGGTTACCAAGGATGGTTATTACATCAGAATCAAGCCGATGATGATTTCACGCAACAGAATCAAGGCTAGTCAGAAGCAGGAGATGAGATCCCAGGCCCGTGACCTGATTGTAAAGTTCGGTGCGACCAATACATGGGTAGACATTCAGAAGGCCACCCTCGACGGTACACTTGAGACTCAGATAAGGGAGGCCGCTTCGAAGATTCAGCCGGTCAGGGATGTAATGATTAGAAGGACTCAGCTCATCCAATCCGGCGTTGAAGTCAGTGACGGCCCCACTCTAGAGGAGATTATCTCTCTAGAGGACGAGGAGAAGAAGGCTGAGGCCGCCGAGGAGGAGGACGAGATTGAGGATGACGAGGAGATCGACATTCCTGTCGATGAGCTTCCGGATTCCATTGCCGAGGCGGTCTCAGAAGCGATTCCAGGAGGAGAGATTACAGAGGCCGAACTAGAGATAGAGGACGGAGATAAGGTCTACGAGGTCACCGTCGAGAAGGATGGTAAGGAGTTCGAGGTTGAATTGAGTCTCGAGGGAGAGGTCCTTGAGGTCGAGGAAGAGGATTCCGGCGAATCTGTAGGAGAGACTGACTACGAATCCATGACCGTCGCCGAGTTGAAGGCACTGCTCAAGGAGGCAGGAAAACCCGTCTCCGGTAAGAAGGCCGAGTTGATTGAGCGCCTTAAGGAGTGATTCCATGGCCCGCATCGCGGTGCTCTGCGGAACTGGCATGAGCGCGTTCGCTTCACACCTTTCATCTGCATCGGGTGCCAAATCTAGCACCCTGAGAGTCGACTCAGATTGGGAACAAGTCCCTGTAACTGTTATTGACACTGGAGCGGGTGAAGTGATGGTAATCGACAGACATCATTCCGACTCAGAATCCAGAACACCACCTCACGAAATCGAGCACCGTGCTAATGTTCATGCTGCAGCAAGCTTCCAACCCGACTTGATTCTGAGCATAAACTCCGTTGGTAGTATGCGAGAAGACCTGCCACCAGGAACTATCGGAGTTGCATCAGATGTACTGGATTTAGCAGATAAGCCATGGACATTCCATGATGACAATGCTACTCACGCTGACAGGACATCGTGTTTCGATTCCCAGGCCAGTCAGATCTGCGCACAGGTACTCAACAACATCCAGGGACAAGCAGCCGATGATTTGGTCGTCGCACAATGCGTCGGGCCTCAGTTTGAGACTCCCTCGGAAATCGACGCGCTCGAGCGCCTCGGTGCCGATGTGGTTGGCATGTCGACGGTCCCCGAAGTGATTGTGGCTGCTCACTGCGGACTCCGCGTGGTGGGCTTTTCCATCATCACCGATCTTTGCTTTCCCGATTCCCTGGAGCCTGCCGTCGTCGAGGAGATCATCAGCGAGCACGAGGCGGCGGCGGCCACAAAGGATCCTTTGTCGGACGCGCTCCGTCGCGAAATCGAGTCGGATATGCAGGCGGCGATGGCGGCAAAGAAAGCAGGTCCATCTGGGGTAACGGAGTGGGCGCAGGGTGGCCTTCGCGACCTCGTCGCCATCGCCGACGCGCCGCTGACCGCCGAGCAGCAGCGTGTGGCGGAGCAGGCGCGGGCGTTCTTGATGAAGCCGGCGCCGCAACCGTAGAAACTCGAAATGCACAGGACGGACTCGAGGCTTATTTTTACGC
>CAXEUQ010000110.1:0-4065 GCA_963999425.1 uncultured Candidatus Poseidoniales archaeon
AATCTCTCTTCGAATAGAATCTCATTCGCTTTGCGCATCGCACCGTGCATTCCCGAGACTCTCTCAGTCATCTCAGCGATGCGCATCCTGCGCTCTCTTCGGATACCAGATCGGATTCTCGATTCTTCATCGAGTCGTTCTCTGGCTCGGGCTACTGACTCCATGTTTGAGGAGGCAGACAGGGCATGCTGAGCACGCAGTGCCGCTAGTTCATCGATACCTTCGGTATCGTTGTCTTCCGGTGACTTGCTCTCACTCACGGAATCCCATCCCCGAGTTGTCGCTGATTCTAGAGTATTTGAGAGCGAAGGGTCCGAATCGGCCGATAAATGCGGTTTGAGAGGACTATCGGACGGCACCGTGCTAGAAGGTGACGTTGAACTTCGACTCACAGGCGGGGCACTTCAGTTCACGAGTTCCGGGCTTTGGTCTGATTCTGAGTTGCCTCTCACAGCCGGGGCAGTCGATCTCGACTTTGGTAATCTTTGGAGTGAGTGTGAACTTACCTGTGCAGGCACTGCAGGTCAACTCGATTGGTCGCTCATCAGTACCTGCCACAATGACAGTGTTACAGTGTGGACAGGGCAGTGTCTCGTCGGTTAGATTGTCAACAGTGGGCTGGTGACTGACGCGGCAGATGGCACCGCAGACCTTGCACTCCTTCTCACCCAATCCTTGAGGTAGCATGTGGCCGCAGTGAGCGCATTCTGCTATTGGCGCACCGTACCTAGATTCAATCTCGGACGAACCCGCCATGACCCTCGATTCAGGGCCGGGTTAATCAAGCGGTCGCAGACAAGTCTTCGCGGGATGTCCCTAAGGCCACCCTTAGCGCTTGCACGAAGTCGTCCTTGAGGTCGCGTCCTAGTGTGGCCAGTGTGGTGAGTCTCTCCGGGCCGGTTCCCGTGACCCACATGCCGTTCAGTATGACCAGTAGTGCGCTCGCCTCGTGCAGTGCCACACCCGCAGCTAGTTTGATCTCCCAGCCACCTAGAACTATGGCAACCAGCAGCAATGTGATTCCAACCGAGATGGTAATGTTCGTTGAAACAGCCCTTCTCGTCCTCTTCGAGAGCTCGATGAATCGTGATAGGGCGCGGGGGTCTTCTCCCGGAATTAGGACGTCTGCTGCATCCAGATTGACCTGTTCGCCGCTCCCGACTGCGATTCCGACGTCTGCAGCAGCGAGCGCTCCCGCGTCGTTGAATCCATCTCCTGCCATCAGGGTCCTGCGCGCCTTGGAGCGCTCTGACACCCATTGGGCCTTGCCCTCAGGGTCGACCCCGCCTCTGCAAGAGCCTGAGGGGATTCCTAGGCGAGCCCCGAAGGCTTCGACACTTGCCTGCTCATCCCCGCTGAGGATCTCGACCCTGACCTCATTGTCCCTCAGCGCTGCAATCATCTCATCAACGCCTTCTCTAGTGTCGTCGTGTGCGAAGCCGAATGCTGCTACCGCACGGCCATCCACTGCCAAAACGCTAGCTCCGTGACCGGCCTGTCTTGATTCTGCTAGGGCCGCATCGATGTCCAACGGAATCTCCACTCCGCGCTCAAGCAGCCAGTCGGCTCTCCCGAGCATGACCTCTTGGCCACGCAACTTGCCGCTGACTCCAGCATCTCCGTCGGTCAGTGCTGTGACGCTGCTGGCAGTCAGCGAACGTTCGTTAGCGAGCGCGATGATGCTTCTGGCATAAGGGTGGTTCGAGCGCTGCTCAAGGCCCGCAGCAATCTGCAGCGCTCGGTATTCATTCTCATCCTCACCGACCGTGATTCCGGTCATTCGGGGACTGCCACTGGTCAGCGTCCCCGTCTTATCGAGCATTGCCAGCTCGATTCCGGCAGCCGCCTCCAGAACATCTCCGCCTCTGGCGACCAAGCCGGACGCAGAGGCCGCGGACAGTGCCGCCGCATGCGGAACGGGTGCGGCTAGAAGAAGCGAGCAAGGGCACGATACAACCCAGAGCAGCAGCGTGGTGAGTATTGCTTGCGAGGTGGCTCCGTAGACAAGATAGCCGATTAATGGTGATCCAATCATGACCAGTGGGACCCAAATCGCGGTGAATCTCTCAATGGCACTCTGAGTCCTAGTCGGTTGGTCACGGTAGTTCCTCACCAAGTCGATTAGGCTGGATAGTCTGGTGTCATCCCCACCAGCAACCGCCTTGACCACCAATGGTCCGCGGACTAGAACTAGCCCGGCCTCCACGGTGTCTCCCTCATTGACCGGAATTGGAATTGGCTCTCCTGTCAGTGGGGCGCGGTCGATGGCTCCTGTTCCCTCGATTATCACTCCATCGACTGGCATCACCTCTCCTGAGCGGACCTCAACTAGGTCGCCCAACTCGAGTGCCTCGACGGGGATTAGGTCCTCATTCTGACAGTCTGCAGTTGAGATGGATGGATTCGATGAGACTTGGAAGACAGTGAGAGTTCTCTCCTTGCTTTGCTCTGGATTTTCTTGGTTAACAAGACGGGCCCTCCTCGGCAGTCTGTCCAGGCCTCCTTGCATCGACTCCCGGGCTCTAATCAGCGCTCTCTCCTCGAGATGCGAGGAGAACCCAACCAATCCTACAACCATCAGCGCCTCAGCCCACTCCTGAAGGAATAGGGCCCCCAAGACCGCTAGAGAAGTTAGTATCTGGAAGCCCATCACTCTGTTCTGAATGCTTCCAATTGCGTCTTGGAACATCTGATTGCCAGCGAATAAGACTCCAAAAATGGCGAATAGTGCTGCCAATTGGTTTGGAATTGCTGAAATCTGCTCGATTGCCACAACACCCAGAAAGAGCGGGACCGTCATCGCGGCTCCCAGCAGTCTGACCTGGTCGGATCTCAGCTTGGAGGTACGTGAAGGCGCGAGTAGGAAGCCTTCACCGAGTATACTCGTAAGGTGCTGGTCGGAAATCTGTCTGAGGTCAGGATCTGAAATCCACATCTTCTGAATCTCGATTCTCCCCTCAGTGAGGCGGACATCCAGAATTCCGGGCACATTCATCAGAGCATTGCGAAGTTTGCGCTTATCGACACCGATTCTAGTAGCGGCCATCTTCGGCGTTATGCCGTTGACGCTAAGCCAATCCGTCTCAGGGCTGTGACCTAGGTTTTCCAACACTGACGAGGCCCGGGAGACTCTCCCTCTGCTGACATCCACTTGAAGCCTCACTGTTCCTTGGGTAACCGAGATTCTGCATTCCTCTATTCCAGGAAGACGGCTGACTGCTCTAGTCGCCTTCATCGCGCAGTCAGGGCAATCCATACCACTGATATTCCATTCGAACTCATGCACACCGTCGGCTGATAGGTCCAAATCGATTGAGTCACCAGCCGAGGCTGCAACAGCCTCGATGGCTGGTGCTGGCTTGCTAGTCGGCTTGGGTTTGGGCTTGGGAAGGCTCGGGAGTTTAATGGATGAGAACATCGACTTGAGAGAGAACGGTTCTTTTTCCGGTTTCTCTGAAACCGGAGTCTCCTCCTCTTCGTCGAGCAGTAGGAATTCCTCGGCTTCCTCTCCCATGGGACATGCCATCTCGTCGTGTCGCTTGAATATGCTGTGTGTTCTATGAGGGATTAAGTCATCAGCATAGAGCCGTCCGGAGGCACATGGAAGGCCTCCCAGAGGAGCTTGACATCGACATGGTGGTCTTCGATGTTGATGGTACTCTGATGGACTCCAGCGGGTTCCATCCCGACCTGATTCCGCTGATTCGCCAACTCGAGGAACGCATTACTGTGTCACTGGCTTCCGGCAGGTCGCTTCCCAACGTCACTCCAATCAGGCAGGCGCTCGGACTGTCGGGATTCATAGTGGCCGAGAACGGAGGAGTGGTCTGGGACAGTTCTGAGGGGCATGAGATACGCATACTCGCAGACGGCGCTAGGCCCAAGCAGGCCGCGCAGTGGCTGTCGACTCAGATTGAGGGATTCGATGTCAGGGGAATCGAGTCGAATCGTTGGAGGGAGACTGAGTGGTGCATGTTAGAGAGCGAGCAGGAGCACCTGATGAGGGAGTTGCTCTCGGAAACGGAGTGGTCAGACCTGCTGGTCGTCTCCACGGGATTCGCAATC
>CAXEUQ010000111.1:0-4034 GCA_963999425.1 uncultured Candidatus Poseidoniales archaeon
AAGTTGGACTTGCGATCCAGAAGGATCTACCTCTAGATTAGCCTGATCCGCATAGACCGCCCAGCCTGGTACTCTAGCGACTTCAAGATCGAAACTGAAAGATCCCATATCCTCTCCTTGAGCCTGCGCGGATACCGAAATGTGCATCAACGAACCGTTCCAAGCATCGGGGGGTATCGTGGCATTAATCATCAGCGACACCGATTCGTTAACCCCTACTCCATCAGCAGAACTCGCATTAACAGACCAACCGAGTGACCCATCCTCTCCAATGGGAGTCAGATTGTAACTTACTTGCAGGCCTAGGTCATCCACCAGATTCCCTTCGTTTGTAGCCAAGACATCGACTGAGAACACAGCCCCCGGTACTACTGAGTAAACGCCTCCCTGTGCAAGAGCCTCTCCATCCACCGTGGCTTCGAAACTCCATCTATGATCCTGCCTTGCTTGCAACAGAACGATATCAGAATCGCTGACTTCCATATCGCCTTGTGATGTCATGATAATCGAGACTGCAACCGGGTGTCCGGCAGGGGTCGTCTGAGGCAGAGTGACCATGACTGGGATACTGGTCAGGCTGCCTGCGCCCAAAGTGACTAAATCATTGGAGAACGAGACTGTGACGCCCGGGTCTTCAGTGATGTTCTCGTCGATGATGACTTGATGACTGAGCCGATAGGTATCCTCACCATTGCCGGGGTTCTCCAGTCTCACCATAACTAAAGCCTCTTCATCGACGTCGACGGTAAGAGGTTGAACGGTCGGCGAAGTGACCACTATCGCAGACCTGTGTATCTGTAAGACCTCAAGAGACATCCTCAAAACATGACTGGAAGACTCTGAACTCGCATCAGTGAAGGGATGGAATGCGGGAGGAGAATTGGCCGGGAGGTCAAGATGCAGGTAGCCAGAAACCCGGCTGCCAGCAGATCCAGTCATAACTATCGAATCACCCTCAACTACGATGCTACCAGAGGAGTTCCAGACCCATCCCTGATGAACCATCCCGGCCTCGGATAGTGCCCATGTCAATTCTGATGAATCAGGAGGCATGTCTGCTATGACCTGCCATTGCAGACCGCTCGCAGGGACACTTCTCTGGTGGACATCAGCCACTACACCTGAAGCCTCGAACGAGAGAGAAATGGTGGAACATTCCTCTTCATCCTCGCTACCTACGCACATCGTCAGATCAGTCGTCACGAAGTCCTCTAAATCGGCATCTGAAGGAACAGTGAGTCTCGCAGTCACCAGTTTGACTTCACCAGCGGACAGACTCAGCGCTGGAAGTGAGTTACCGTTCAGATCATAGAGGCTGACCACGTTGTCGGTCTGACCATCACCATCTGTGTCACCCCAAGGTGTCCCTCCGACTTGGATAACCGGAGTCTCATCGGCATTGCCCAGATTGTGCACGAGAATCCAAGCATTCGCATCCCCGCCAATCAGCCCGTAGCCCGAACTGACGGTAGTCCCATCAGGACCTCGCAGAGAAAGACCTCTGGTCCTATTGGCCTCAACAGGAAGAGACGCATAAGCGCTGTAGTTCTCGGGGTCAGAGTCCAAAGTCAGCGTCAGTCCCAGATAACCCGTATCTGAGCCTAAGGCATCCTCTGGTGCCTCCACTCGCAATGCAGGACTCCAGGTCTGATCTATACCAATCTCGATGCCAACCAAGCCACCGCTCTCATCGTGCCAGGACCAACCTTCAGGCATTCCCGAATCGTCCACACTCAGACTCCAGGTCCCCGCTAGTCTGCCCGTGGAGCGGACGGTCGGCATTGCTATTGTCGAAGAGCCGGGATCTACTCTAACTGGTTCACTTGGTATCTCGAAGGTCGCGTTGTAGGTCGGGACGATAACCAGAGTCACGGTCTGGGCATCGTTGTCACGTCTGGTCTGCGATACGTTTGAGCCCGGGTCCAGAACCAATTCGAATACATGTTCTCCCAAAGGGCCGCTCCAATAGGCACTGAAGGACTCTGTCTCATCCGGCTCCATAGTACCAGCTTCATACACCCCGATTAATTGCCCGTCAGCGTACAACTTGGCCTCAGTCTGGTCGTCCGTGTCTGCGGTGCCAGCATTCTCGAACCATGCGGTCACTGTGACCTCCTCGCCTGGATCAGGCTCACTAGGGCTGAAGTCTATGCCTCGTGAGTCAGTGAGGGGTCTGACGTCAGCCTCTGAGTGTGAGATTACATTGGCTCCCACCACCATGTCCAGAGTAGCATCTCCATCAATGTCTGCGAAGGAGGGGGCGGCCCAGGTCCTGTGAGGAACTGAGAATGAACCGCCCCATATTCCAGCCACAGTCCCATCTCCTCCGTCATAGGACCAGACCTTGCGACCGAATGCCACAACCAGTTCCGGCTCACCGCTCCCATCGATATCCATCCAGGTCGGCGGAGATACTGCAATCTCGTCGTTCAAATCACTATCTCCCTCAAGGCTCTTAGCAGACCAAGAAGAACTGGGACTTGCCCCTAAGTCATGGCAGCCTGCATGTCCATGCCTTGTCAGAAGATTCTGCTCAGACCAGGTCACCCAGCATACTCTGTCGTGCTCCCCATCACCATCTGTATCGACCGCTGTAGGCGGTGCATCAGCGAAGCCGTTGGATGCCTCGAAAGACCAGATTTCAGAGGCGTTTCCTATCTCCATCCCGATGAACTCGGCACCGCCGGAACCAGAGTGTCCATTGCCATCTGTAGGAATGGTCAGAATTATCTCAGGGTCATCTTGAGCATCGAGGTTCGCAATGACTGGACCTGGCAGCCTTACATGAGGATACGTTTCCCCTCCTCCGTCTGCAGTTCCCAAGGAGTATCCATCTGTCCAACTGCCTCCTCCGTCTTCGTGGTCAAGCTTCCACAACCACATCGATCCGGTGTTGTCTTGTATGGTCGTCAGAATAACGTAACCTGTACTGTCATCCGTCTGTACGAAGGCGGGGTCCGAGGGGTGCGTGCCTCGGCTGAGTGTATTGTGCCATAGAATTGTGGCGCCGGTGCCCGAAATGTCCAGTGCGACTACCTCGGGCTTGTCGCTAGCCTTCTCTATCGCCGCAATAATCAACTCAGCATCTCCATCGAAGTCAAGGTCCGCCAACAATGGCTGTGTGGTAGGTTTGTGATACCCTCCTGTCCAACCGTCGTAGGGGCCTTCATTGCTGATGAAACGATCTTGATTAGTCCACGACCAGAGTAACTCGGTAGAATCTGCGGAAGAAGACCATCCGGTGACCGAACACGACAGTCGTGGCGACCACGCTTCAATATTCAGATCTCCCGAGGAATCATCGTAGACTAAGAGAATCTCCTGCAGTCCATCTCCATCTACGTCGACAACCAGAGGGGCGGCCTTGACGAACTCGGTCTGACCCAGATTCATCTGCCATGCCAGTTCACCATCTTCTCCCTCGATTATCCTGAGGTATGTCGGATCATCTACTGTGTCCTTAAGCACTAGAATGGTGAATAGCGAACTCCCTCCGCATTGCTCGGATGCCCCTTCGCCCACAGTTATCGAAGCGGACAGATCAGCAATCGGAACCGATAGTGCATCCGTTCCTATCTCATCTGAGCCATAGTACCAGTTAAGCGCAGGTTCAACTATTGACTTGAGTTCAGAAGCATCCTCTGGCACCCCGCCATCTCCCACGCCTCCGTCCGGTCCGCACTCCAGCAGACGCCCTGCCCCACCTTGGCGTCCGCCTCGTATCGGCTCACCACTAGCCTGCCGTCGGCCAAGGTCTGCGTGGCCGCGCCGTGCCGCTTGCCTGTCACGTACTCCCCCTCGTACACCTCGCCAGTGGCGAGGGTGTGCTTGCCGTACCCGTGCCGCTTGCCCGCTCGCCACTGCCCCTCGTACACGCTGCCGTTGGCATACACCATGGTCCCTCGCCCGTCCTCCTCACCCTTGGCGTTGCGCCCCCCCTCGCCGAGCAGCTCTCCCTTGGCCGTGAGCCCGAGGCAATAGGTGTCCTCGCTCACGACGGGATGGCGCAGCACGCGGTGGCCACGCGTGCGCTG
>CAXEUQ010000112.1:0-4022 GCA_963999425.1 uncultured Candidatus Poseidoniales archaeon
TATCTGCACCAGTCAGAAACTGGTTCGAGGATAAATTCCCTGATTTCACCGACCCTCAGAAGATTGCCATTCCTAGAATCATGAACGGTGAGCACCTTCTGCTTTGCTCCCCTACTGGTTCTGGTAAGACCCTGACAGCATTCCTATCGATTATCGACGATCTCGTAAGGAAATCCCTAGATGGTACTCTCAGCGATTCAGTCCAATGCATCTATATCTCTCCCATCAAAGCCCTTGCGAACGACATCCAGAAGAATCTCATCGGCCCTCTTACCGAGATAAAGGATAGATTCCTCCCTAGCAGGGCCAAGGATATCAAAGTTGGACTCCGAACTGGAGACACTCCGCAAAAAGAGCGCGAGAGGATGCTGAAACATCCACCTCATATCCTCATCACTACTCCGGAATCGCTTGGTCTGGCCCTTGCTTCCAAGCGGTTTAGACCACTGCTACACGAGTTGCGATGGATTATTATCGATGAGATGCATTCACTTGTCCCTACGAAGAGGGGAACTCATCTGTCTTTGTCGATGGCTCTGATGGATACCGTAGTACCCACCGATGTACAGCGCATCGGTATTAGCGCTACTATGGAGCCACTAGAATCAGTCGCTGAATATCTTGTCGCTAGTGATTCCAGAGAGAGCGACTTGAATCCACAACAAGTCTCGATTGCAAAGATATCGGGGTCTCGTGAGTTGGATATGGACATAATCTTGCCAACAGCTAGGTTCTCATCCACACCTGTGAAAGAAGTTCTGGACCACAACATAGATCGCATCAAGGAACTCGTCGAGGCGCATACCACCACACTTGTTTTCGTCAACACCAGGAACATGACCGAGACTGTGGTCCAGAGATTAAAAATCGCTGGCTTGGAGGGTGTGGAAGGCCATCATGGTTCGATGGATAAATCAATCAGGCTTGATGTAGAGAACCGGCTTAAGAATGGCTTACTCAGGGCTGTAGTCTCCTCTTCTAGCCTTGAGATGGGAATAGACATTGGATCTGTCGACCTTGTCATACAAGTTGGATCACCCGGATCAATATCGACAGCCCTCCAACGAATTGGAAGGGCAGGTCACCATGTCGGGGGTGTCCCGAGAGCACGTTTCCTTCCCACCTCACCTCATGACTTGTTAGAAATCGTCTCTCTGCAGAATGCCATTCTGCAAGGCTCGATGGATTTGCTGAAGTTCCCTGAGAATTGCTTGGACGTTTTGGCTCAATTCACAATCGGACTTTCCATTATCAGGGAGTGGGATATCGATGAGGGATACGAATTGGTCACTTCGTCTTGGCCGTACAGGTCACTTCCCTATGATGATTACATTGAGGTACTCGATTTATTGGATGAGGAACGCAGGATATGGGTAGATTGGGAGGAGAACCGCTTCGGCAAACGCGGTTTCGCCCAGATGATCTACTACACCAACATTGGAACCATAGCTCCCGACAACAACTACCTCGTATTCACTTCAGACGGTACTCTCGTCGGACAATTGTCGTCTTCCTTCGTCTCTAGCCTGAGGAACGGTGACGTTTTCCTACTAGGTGGCTCCACATATCGTGTATCTAGCGTCATCGGAACCAGAGTAAACGTCTCTTCCGCTACTGGATACCGTCCTACGATTCCATCGTGGACCGGTGAGGCCAACAGCAGGACCTTCGAACTTAGCCAAGAGGTCCTGTCCCTACTCGGGCACATTTCAGTGAGACAGCGTCTGGAGAATGACTCTAGGAAATTACTAACCGATGCAATCGGTCTGAATGCGCCTGTAGCTAGCGCTCTATCGGAGTTCTTCGAGGAACAAGGCGCGATGACTTTCCAAGTCCCTTCACTAGACAGAATCCTCGTAGAGCAGATTGAGGGGCCTCTTCCAACTTACATCGTCACTACCTGTAGAGGAAGAGCGTTCAACATGGCCTTGGGTTATTTGTTCGCTGGAATCGCCTCCGAAGACAATGTGCTTGTACACGAAATCTCATTTGATGAGAATGGATTCATGATTAAGCTCAGTCATGAGGTGGAAATCTCAAGGATTCCACAAGTATTCCGTGCAGGTGACAGCATCGAGACGCTGAAGAGGTACCTGCTCGACTCCCAGTTATTCGCAAAGAGATTCAGAGAAGTCTCCTCAAGAAGCATGCTGAACCCCAGACGTGTAGGAGGCGACGAAGTCAGTCCCAAACAGTTCCAGCAAAAGGCTGAGCGAATAATGCAGAAGCATCGCAAGATGGACGATTCTGTCATAGTACGAGAGGTGGTTAATGAGATTCTTCATAACGACTTGGATATGAGGCAGTTAGACGATTTCATCTCTAGGATGGACAGTGAGGATGTTAGAATAGTTCATCGCAGGGTAAAGATGCCATCTCCTCTGGGCATGACTCTGTTCATGTCCTCATTTGAGGACCTGCTCTCTCTTAGGACTCGTGCATATCTAATCAAGGACGTCGATCCTGAGATTCTACGACGACTGCTAGGTGCGAGATCACTCGCTACTGAGTTGGACGAGGAAAAACTGGCAGAATACTACCAGTCAAAGGTCTCAGTACCGACTAACGCCAATGGTCTGCTTAGACTGATGGATATGGGTGGTGGTTTGGAGCCCGAACTAACCAACCCCCTGTACAATGATAAATTGAGAGGAATAGACATGAAGAAAGTCCGTTCTTGGGTCTATGAACTGGCAGAGCGTGGTCTGATTACCAAGATACGCAAGACTGGCCACGAGCAGATCGACGGCAAGTGGTTCTCTATCAGAATGGCAGATGTCCACGGAACTCTGGGTTGTCTAGCTGTAGCAGGAGCAGCCGAGATGGACGACCTCAAGGACTTGTACACTGGTGGCTTGAATTTTGAGAAAGGTGTGGATTTCACCGATGGAACACCAGCCAAATGGAAACAGACCAATCTTTCAGACCCGTTGGATTGCCTTCGACTGAAGTTGCTAGATATGCTCGGTTCTGAGGGGCCGCAGACCTCAGATACAATCTGTGCCCGTCTGCCTTTCCCTCAATCCCAAGTGGAATCTGTTCTGCAAGAACTAGAGATGCGTAATCTCGTTTCAATCGGCTTCTTCAAGCAGACCGACGAAGGAGAATACATCCTAAGGATGGATGAGTACAGAATCACTGGCGGAAGCATCGATGTTGTTGACTACAGGACCCTGCAGACCCTGTTGCTAAACAAGTCATTCAAGAGCCACGAAGAGCCATCCGAAGCTATTCGCTCTTCAATCTTGATTCAGAGGAGAGACGAATTGTTCCATAGAGTCAATAACTACAGATTTAGAGACTGGAAGGATATCAAACATGACTCTGACGTGGTGAATGGGAGGCTTTTACACAATAGAGTAGGATATACCCTCAAGAGTATGATTCCGATACTCACTGGACTTCGCAGCGATCCTTGGTTGGGCGAATTAGAGCAGGAGCTATTGGATAAGATACCAGAACAGGGCATCACTAGAGCAGAATTGCTTGCAGAGTATCCCAAGGGCAAGGAATTCGCTCACCTGCAGCGCACCCTGAAAGGAGCGATTAACAACCTTGAGAGGCAGTTGATTGTCTACAAGCAATATCAAGAAGTCCCTAATCGGAAACGCTCCCTTGCGATATTCCACAAAGTCCACGGGGTAATAGAGCCACTGCCCTTTGAAGACGCTCTTGTGGAGCTGATTGGCAGGATTGGTCCAATCAGGCTGCATACTCTCAGATTCTTCGTAAGCCGACCGGTGGAGGAATTGGCCGATACCCTGCGCGAACTCGAAGAAAACGGAAGAATACACAGAGTAGTTGCTCTGCAGCCCGACCCGACCGATTATTACTCTTCCAAGCAAGATTCTGAGGCTCTGATTTCTCCAATTCCCGAAGATCGGAAGATGAGGATCCTTTCCCAATCAGATCCTTTTTGCAGCCGATTCATCAACGAGATTCGTCTGATACTCAAGCAGGGTTGGTACCATCCTGTCTTCAAGGGAGTGGACCCAATCGGGCGAATTCTGATGTTCGTGGTC
>CAXEUQ010000113.1:0-4009 GCA_963999425.1 uncultured Candidatus Poseidoniales archaeon
CGAGGTGGTGCATCGGACAGTTCATCGCTTTCAGGTAGTAGGCTCCGTCGTCCATCTCCATAGGCGGATACATCGAGTCAGCGTAGTGGGGCAGATGCCCGCTGGCCTCGAAAAGCTGCTGCTTGCCCAGCACCGGGGTGGTGACTCTCACGTAGCCGTATGCCTCCTCGGTCTCGACCGCGTAGCGCTCTATCTCAGACTTGAGGATCTCACCGTTGGGTAGCCAGACCGGGAGTCCCCTGCCGATTAACTCGTCAATCATGTAGAGTTCCATCTCCTTTCCGATCTTCTTGTGGTCGCGCTTGCCAGCCTCCTCAATCTGACGCATCCTCTCCTTCAGCGCATCTTTGCTTGCATAGCACATGCCGTAGATTCTGACTAGCGACTCGCGCTTGCTGTCCGCCCTCCAGTAGGCCTGACTGGTGCTGGTCAGCCTGAACCAGCGCAGGTGGGAAGTGCTTGGGACGTGGGGGCCGCGGCACAGGTCCACGAAGTCACCCTGTCGGTAAGCGGAAGAGCCAACATCATGCCCGATGTTGTCGTCCATTATCTCCAGTTTGAATTGGTTTGAAGCGAACATCTGGCGCAGTGATTCGTTGTCATGCTCCTCGCGAATAAGTGCGTGGTTTGCTCGGACATGCTCGTTCATCTTCTTCTCGATGGCCTTGATCTCCTCATCTCCAATCGGGTCCATGTGGAAGTCGTAGTAGAAGCCGTTGTCAATAGGCGGACCTATGGTCGGCTTGGCATCCGGGAACAGTTCAGTGACCGCTTGGGCCAACAGATGGGCACAAGAGTGGCGCAGGATGTACAGCCCTTCGTCCGAGTCGCCAGCAATCGGCTGTACCGAGCAGTCTGAGTCAAGAGCATGAGAGAAGTCACGCTCGACTCCATCGACTAGGGCTGCGACAGCTCCCGACTTCTTGCCGTGAACGTTCACAATGATTTCGCCAGCAGTGATGCCTGATGCGTACTCGTGTGCTACATCGGCACCCACATCGACTGAAATCATGCTCATCGCGTCTTCCTCAGCGCGTTGGCGAGGCGCATTGGATATGAAGCCAATCGCGAAAAACAGGCCGTAGGCCTGAATCACTCGAGAACAAACTGGGTACCGGCGGTACCATCCACCATGCCCTGCATATCGGACAGAGCCCCAATCACAGCTCTGCCTCCTGATCTCTGCACGAAGTCGCAAGCAGCCTCGACCTTGGGGCCCATTGAACCCTCCTCGAATTCATACTCTCTAGCCTCCTCGGGAGTAATCCTGTCTATCTTGCGAGCATTCTCAGTCCCCCAATCTAGGTACACTCCATCGGTGTCTGTGGCGAGAATCAGCAGACCGGCATCGAGCTCGAAAGCCAACAGAGCGCTCGCCCTGTCCTTGTCAATCACGACCTCGACTCCCTCCAAAGTACCATCCTCACGGTAGACGGTGGGAATACCTCCGCCGCCGGCGCAAATCACCGTGCAACCCTGCTTGAGCAGCCAATGAATCGGCCTCATCTCGAAGATCCTCTGCGGCTCGGGCGAGGCAACGACCCTGCGCCAATGCTCACCGTCCTGCGCGATGTTCCAACCCTTCTCAGTGGCGAGCCGCTTCGCCTCATCTTCGCTGTACACAGGGCCGATTGGCTTGGTCGGATTATCGAAAGCCGGATCCTCAGGGTCGACCTCGACCATGGTGAGAATCGCTGCCAACGGCTCCTCCATGGGCAGCAGATTTCCAAGCTCTTGCTCAATCATGTAACCTATCATCCCCTCGGTCTGGGCGCCTAGGATATCGAGGGGATACTCCTCGACCTCCTCGTAGGCTGCCGACTGCAACGACAGTAGCCCGACCTGTGGCCCGTTGCCGTGCGAGATTACCAACTGATACTCGGTTGCCAGTGGGGCTAGGGCCTTTGCTGCCACAGCAACGTTAGCCCGCTGGTTCTGTGCTGTGAGAGGCTCACCTCTCCTCAACAGGGCGTTCCCGCCTAGTGCGACTACGACCCTCATGCCACTGACGCGCGAGCATGAAGCGATAAGAACACAGGCCCGCTGGACTGCTCATGGTGCGACTTGGGCTGCTCGTCAATCCCGACGCGGGCCTTGGAGGACGTCTGGGCCTGAAGGGCTCGGACGGTCAGGCCGAACTAGCTCGCTCGATGGGAGCCGAGGACCGTTCTGGACCCCGCATGAGGGCTATGCTGGAACACTTCTCATCAATCCACAGAGCCGGCTTTGAGGACATCTCTTGGGTGACCAGCGAGGGCCGAATGGGAACTGATTGGTTCCCGGAAGCAGAGATTGGCTCGATTAGCATAGTTCACTCGAGCAGCGGCAGTACCTCTGCAGAAGATACTCAAGATGCGGTGAACGTTCTTCTTGAATCAGAAATCGACCTATTGGTCTACGCCGGGGGAGATGGAACCACTCGTGATGTGGTGGCCGCATTGGATTCAGCGGAATCTTCTGAAACCCCAGTCATCGGTGTACCTACGGGAGTCAAGATGCACTCGGGCTGTTTCGCCGCCTCTCCCAAGGCGGCCGCCGAGGCACTGTCTTCTTGGCTCATTGGCGACCTTCTACTGGCAAGTACTGAGGTGCTCGACCTCGATGAGGAATTGTACAGGCAGGGAAAATGGGTGGTCAGACTCTACGCAGAGGCGATGACTCCTTCGAGCCCCCGATGGATGCAGGGCTCCAAGCAGAGGGTTGAGGCGAGCGGCGAAGAGGACACCACTGAGGGACTGGCTGACCACATCCGCGAGATCCTGGTCAGTGAAGATCGAATGCTAATCTGGGGCTCGGGTGGAACCTTGCGCAGGATAGCAGAGATGAATGGTTTCCAACCTACCAACCTCGGCATCGATGCAACTGCCGGCAACGAGCAAGTTGGAACCGATTTGAGCGAGTCAGACTTGCTCGAACTACTATCCGAACACGACGGTCCGACAACACTGCTGCTCTCTCCGATGGGGGGTCAGGGTTTCTTGATTGGAAGAGGCAACCTGCAGCTCTCCCCCGAGGTCCTGCGCTTAATCGGCATCAACAACATACTGGGAGTTGTCACTCCAGCCAAACTGCTCTCGGTTCGCCAACTGAGAATAGAGACGGGAGATCCTGAACTGGATGCGGACTTCGCAGCCATGCGCTACATGAAAGTCCTACAAGGCTACAGAACGACAAGAGTCCTACCAGTTACAGTCGACTAAACCTTTATTCAATTCTGGCCTACTTGTGAGTTATGAGTTCCACTGATAGGCTTGTTGAAGACGCAGAGAATGAATGGCTTGAGATATGGGTTGCCGGACCGGGAGATGAGCGATCTAACCCCCTAAATCCGGGAAATAGCGCACCTGATCTTGAGTTGCTAGATCACACCGGAACTCCACGCAAACTGTCCTCATTCTGGTCAGACGGCCCGGCACTTTTGATGTTCTGGCGCCACTTTGGTTGTGGATGTGGGCTTGACAGAGCATCAAGACTCAGCGAAGAGTATGCCGACTACCTTGACGCTGGAATCAATCCCGTCATAATTGGCCAAGGTGAGCCAGAGCGAGCTGCAGAATATCGTGAAAAGTACGACATATCCTGCCCTATCCTTTGCGATCCAGAGTACACTGTTTACTCCGCCTACGGTCTTGGAAACTTCGGCTTAGAACAGGTTCTGTACGACGCTCCCGAGGAAACGTGGTGTCATTCAAAGGAGATTGGACTTGGCTTCCAAGAGGCAAGGCGTGCCATCGATCGCCCCCTCGTTGATAATCCGTGGATGTCCACAGGAGAGTTCCTAGTAGATTCCTCGGGTACGGTTCGCACCACCTATGCCTACCAATACTGCTCAGACTATCCCGACGCGAGAGTATTCACTACTGCAGCCAAGATTCTCTGAATCATAGGGTAGCGTCTGAAAGGGCCCACTGATAGCCCAATAATTCGCAGATAGGAAGCAGAAGGGTCTAAGCAGAAACCCTATGATTCGTGAGTTAATCGATTATACTAAGCTCAGATTGTCTAATTT
>CAXEUQ010000114.1:0-3992 GCA_963999425.1 uncultured Candidatus Poseidoniales archaeon
TGTAGGGGCTTAGTGGGTTGAAAGTGTTCAATCGTCCTTGCTCAGCCTTCTGAAACCAACCACAGTATCCTCATCATCCTCGTCATCCTCGACAAGCACACCTAATTTCCCTAGATGCTCGTTGACTTGGTCTAACGCAGACTTGCCGCGAGCGGCTGTTCGAGGGTTTGACAATCTGTTCTGGCATACAAGGTACGTCTCGGAAGACGAACTTCTGCTGGCCGTCGGAGAGAATCTCTGAACGTTTGAGAATCTATCCCTGGCCGCATCAACAAGCCCCTCAATCCCGGTACCTTGGAATATCTTGGTCACGAATGACCCTCCTGCGGGTACGAACCGCATAGCAGCATCCAGAACTAGAGTCGAGAGCTCTAACGAGATGGTCTGGTCGGTGTCGTAGCGCCCAGTCAGATTGGGCGAGATATCACTGACTAGAACATCAATCTCACGGCCTTCAAGGGCTTCGTCGATTCGCTCAATTGTGGATTCTTCAGTGATATCTCCGATGATTACGACAGCGCCTTCTACAGGAGAGGTGGCGAGCAGGTCGACTCCGATTACGAGTCCTTCATCTCCCGACTCCTCAACTGCAACTTGCAGCCAACCGCCCGGATGACACCCCACGTCGAGCACACAGTCGCCTTGCCTGATGATACCAAACCTCTCTTGGATCTGTTTCAGTTTGTACGCCGAGCGTGTACGATATCCCTTGGAGCGCGCGATGCGCCTCCAGGCATCTCGCCTGTTATCCTGATACCAGCGTTTGCTCACGGGACTTCCTCGTGGTTCGGGTTAATGAAATGGTCATTACTTACACGACATCAAAGCCCAATCTCTGATATCAGTGCGTTTGCAGTATGCCTGATAGCGTCCTCGGACATCATCTCAGGCCTGAAGCCGGTATCGAACAGGTTGTCGACATTCAGCGAGGTCTTGGGTACATCACCAGCCCAACCCCTGTCCCCGCCGGTGTAGTCAATCGAGACTTCCTCAAACCCGCTCTCCTCGATCACTATCTCCGCTATCCTGCGTACCGAGCAGGTATCTCCAGTGCCTAGGTTGTACAGATTGACATCCGAGCCGGTGTTGTCGATGAGGTGGACCATCGCCTGCACGCAGTCGTGAGCGGACATGTAGGACTTCTCTTGCAAGCCATTTCCTAGGACCTCGAGCCTACTAGGGTCCGCCTTCAACTTGTGAATGAAGTCGTAGATTACCCCGTGAGTGCCCCTCGGGCCGACAATGTTGGCGAAGCGGTGAATCCAAGACTTGGCTCCGAAGGTTCCGCACCAAGCAGTAATCAGTGCCTCTGAGGCCAACTTTGAGGCCCCATAGAGGGAAATTGGCTTGATTGGCCCATAAGTTTCGGGCGTGGGCATGACATCAGCCTCTCCATACACAGCAGACGAGGATGAGAACGAAATTTGCCCGACATCCTCGAGCCTCATCGCTTCAAGGACATTGTAGGTCGCTACTGTGCCCTGTTTGAGGTCGGTGTCAGTCACAGTCGTACCCAATCTGATATCCGGATTGGCAGCCATGTGATGCACGACGTCTATGCCTGCCATGGCTCCCCTGACTGAATCTGAGTCCAGAAGATCAGCTTTGACCACCTCGACCTTGCCAGAACCCTCGTGGTGGGAGAGAAACTCCATCCGGCCGCTACTGAAGTTGTCGAGGACCCTGACAGTCTTACCGTTGGAAACCAAGGTGTCGACTAGATGAGAGCCGATGAATCCAGCCCCTCCGGTGACCAGTTCCATGTGTCGGCCAACCTACCGCATGCCTTGAGTCCATCGGGCATGAGATAACCCTCTCCATTCATCACTTTCGCACACTCTGCGAACTCAGCCTACGGCTGCTGTAGAGATACAGTTTCATTCGCAGTGACGCCCCTTGGCTCAATTGATATCCGGATGGGTATCTCGACTCGGAGATAGGAGGTAGAAAAATGACGAAAGCAACCCCGAAGAAAGATGAACAAAAAGAGAACGAAAACCCGACCACCCTAGTGGGGTGGGCGAGGTGCAGCAAGGCAGGTGGAGCACTCAAGCTCAGTCTGCACACCGAAGCCGTTTCCGGCTGCAGCACCTACACCACCGCTGATGGTTCAGACTACGTGCCTCTGGTGATTAGCATGGCTGCACTCAGGCGTGTCATCGATGGCCAGCAGGCAGTCACCACAGTCAGTCAGTTCCAGGAATCCTGATGCTGCACTAAATCGCCTCTGACGGAGAGCCATTGCGAACGCTTCATTTGGCTCCCGCAGGGGCACCCCCGCGTGGGTGAGGAGGAACCAACCGACAGATACTCTGTCGAGTCCGACGAAAACCGAGACGATGAGCAGGCCTTCTGGGATCGATTCTTTGAATCCTTGAAGCCAGTAAAGCAGTCGATTGACGATGCCAGAGAAGCGATTTCATCGAGCTTTATCGGCGAAGGTGTCGACACGGTAGCCCAACTAGTAGACGACGTTGGCGATGCTGCAGATGCAGTAACAAGAAGGACTGCCGAGTTGACCTATTCCTCGATTCTCAGAAGTCCAGCAGCCGTAGTAATTCTGCTGATTCTAGTTACCGCTACTATAGGCAGAGATGCCATGGAATTTGAACACCAGATTAACGGAGATGTAGAGATATATCTCCCTGATGGTGCCGATTCCACCGAGCTTCTGCAACAGGTACGTGAGCAATGGTCCACTGATATTTTCATGCTCTACATCCAGACTAACAACGCTGCCACTGGCGCCGAGCATGGCACGGAGAACATCACCAGTGTGACTATACTCAAACAGATGTCTTGGATAGAAGGGGACGACCAGAACCGCGGGATAGGTGGCTACCAGTCCGGACTCGACTACAACAAGGAGGACAGGGGGTCGATAGATGGAGTCGTCTGGGTCCTGTCACCCGCGCAAATCATCAAGGAGGCCAACTCGTCCAGCTACCGCTTCAACTGCGCCATGGAGAAGTACGCGCTGCCCACCGGCGACAACGAGGACTGCGTCGTTTCCTCGCTCAATCCATACGAGGGCTACTCGATACCCGAAGGCTCGGGGGCACAGGAGAGGATAGACAGGTTCGTCGAGGACGCGGAGCCCCTGCTATCCAACTTCGTTCGCGACACCAACAACGACGGCATCTGGGACACGGCCGTCATCATCATGGGCCTGAAGTTCGACATGTCAGACACTGCAATAACTCCACGCGACGACCCTAAGGGTAAGTCGGAAGAGAATCCATCGGGCCAACTAAGGGATCACAAGGCATTCATCAGGCATGCCGAGCTACTAATCTACGAGGAGTCCGACCAAACAATCTGTGACATATGCCACCGCATATATCTCTCTCCGACTTCAACAATGGACGAATTTACCTCCACTGAAGTTAGGAAGGCCGTTACTATAACTGGATTGACTCCAGTAGTACACGATATTTCGGATGCCATCTATAAGGAACTGGTGGACCGCATGCTCCCGATTAGCGGGGTGCTTGTTTGTCTAGCAATGCTTCTGCTACACCGCAATCCGAAAGTCATCATAATCTGTGGCGCCCCAATCCTGATGAGTTTGGCAATCACCTTCGGAATCACGGTAATTGCTGACATCATGCTCACTCCAATGATTATCTCTGTCGGACCCATCCTAGTTGGTTTAGGTGTGGATTATGCCCTGCATTTGACTAATCGAATTGAGGAGAATAGAGTCGAGTTAATTGAACAAAGACTGGAGATGGCATGGTCGGCCCAGAGAGATGGTTTTGAGACCGATGACATCGACCCTTGGGACTCACATATCACACTCACGGCAACAGTCAGGGCTGTACTAACGACCGGGCATGCAATCTTCCTCTCTGCCCTTACTACTATCATCGGATTCAGCGTTCTCCGATGGCCAAGCCTCGTACCTATTGAGCCCATGAGGACTGTTGGAACCACTTTACTTCTGGGCATCGCAGTCACATTCGTTATGTCGATGATTCTAGTGCCAGCCT
>CAXEUQ010000115.1:0-3981 GCA_963999425.1 uncultured Candidatus Poseidoniales archaeon
CCAGTTGTGATTACAGAGCCAGAACCTGTTGATGATCAGGTTTCAGACTCCAATCCGGAAATGAGCAAGTGGCTCTCCACCGGATTGATTGTTATCGGCATTCTCCTATCTGTCGCACTAGTTCTGGCTCTGGCTATCGTTCTGCGCCGGCAGGGCCAAGAGCCCGAAGTGGCGATTGATTATCCGTCATGGCAAGAGGATGACCAGACTTACTATAACGAACCCGAGCCCACTGTTCTGCAGGCCCCTCCACCTCCATCTGAGCTACCTCCCCCACCACCGAAAATCCCCCCTCTGCCACCTGAGGGACTGCCTCCCGGCTGGACCATGGAACAGTGGCATTACTACGGCGAGGAGTACCTCCGCCGACGCCAATAATCGGCTCAATCGGCATTGTCCTGCTTGACGCACCTTCAAGAAGGTGCGAGCGTCAGGCCATACCCCGGGGGAGCGCAGATGAGTGAATCCGAGCAGTCGCAGGACGAGGCGAATGAGAGCGACGATGCTCTCGAATCGTGGGAGGACGGACCTGCTTTCGGAGTATCTGAAGACAAAGATCCAATCTGCGAGACTCCGGTCGAGGACTGGATCGAGGGAGTCCAGATCACTTCTACCGAGGAAGTGCCCATTCCAGACAAGTTAGTCGACCAGGTTATTGGCCAGGAAGCAGCCTCAATCGTGGTCAGGAAGGCCGCCGAGCAGCGCCGCCATGTCATCATGGTCGGAGAGCCAGGCACAGGCAAGTCGATGCTCTCGAGGTCGATGACCGAGTTCCTTCCGCGAGAGCAGCTTGAGGACATTCTCGTATTCAGAAACCAAGAGGACGAGAATGAGCCGAGAGTTAGGACTGTTCCCGCAGGTCGCGGTTCCAGAATCATCTCGGAGCGCAAGGCTCAGATTAGGATTCAGAAAGAGAGGACTAACAGGACGCTTCTGTTCATCGCCCTGGTGATTGGAGCCGCGCTCCTTCTAGCGACCATCTCTAGCGGAGAGATACTGACATTCATCTTCGGCTCATTCATCCTCGTATTCGGTTACTTCTTCCTCAGAACCCGCCTGACAGCAGGAGAGGATGCCAATATCCCGAAACTGCTCATCAAGCATGAGAGGGATGACGAGCCTCCGTTCATTGATGCGACCGGAACTCTGGCCGGAGCCCTGCTTGGAGATGTCAGGCACGACCCGTTCCAGTCCGGTGCTGATCTGGCTACCCCGGCCCACGAGAGAGTCGAGCCTGGGGCCGTTCACAGGGCCAACAAGGGAGTCCTGTACATTGACGAGATTCGCATGTTGAGGATGGAGGAGCAGCAGGCTCTACTGGTCGCAATGCAGGAGAAGGAACTCCCAATCAGCGGCCGCTCGGAGCGCTCTTCTGGAGCTCTCACCAAGTCCGAGCCGGTGCCAACCGACTTCATTCTCATCGCTGCAGGCAACTTGGACAGCATCCAGAACATGCATCCAGCTCTGCGAAGCCGTATCCGTGGGTACGGCTACGAGGTCTACGTCAACACCGACATGCCTGACACCGAGCGCAACCGTCGCAGACTCATCAGATTCATCGCCCAAGAGGTTAGGAACGAATTGAACAAGAGCTCAGGCAAGGCAATTCCTCACTTCAACAAGGGCTCTATCGCACTCATCCTGAAGGAGGCCCAGAGGCGAGCCGGTCGCAGAGGCAAACTGTCCCTGAGACTGCGTGAACTAGGTGGATTGGTCCGAATCGCTGGCGACCTTGCCGCAGAAGAAGGTGCGGAGATGACCGGACCCCAGCATGTTACGAGGGCTAGGATGATTGCCAAACCTCTCGAGCAGCAAGTCGCCGACCGCTATTTGGACAGGCAGGCAGAGTATGCCATGCTGGTCAACAGCGGCAACCGAGTGGGAAGGGTGAATGGACTGGCTGTGCTAGGCGCAGACAGTGGACTCTCGGACTATTCGGGAGTCGTCCTCCCGGTCGAGGCTATGGTCACCCCTGCTCAAGGAATGTCGGGTAGGGTAATCGCCACTGGTGGCCTGTCAGACCTAGCCAATGAGAGCGTTACCAACATCAGCGCAGTCGTCAAGAAACTCACAGGCAAGGACATCAAGGACTACGATCTGCACGTTCAGTTCCCAGGAACACACAACGTCGACGGCGACAGCGCTTCTATCACTATGGCAACTGCGATAATCAGCGCCTTCGAAGGAGTACCGATTGAGCAGAATCTTGCGATGACCGGCTCACTTTCTGTCAGAGGGGAGATTCTGCCCGTCGGAGGAGTCACTGCGAAAATCGAGGCCGCAGCCAAGTCCGGCATCGAGACAGTGGTAATCCCTCGTGCCAACATGCAGGACGTGCTGATGGATGAGAAGTGGGAGAAGCAGGTTGAGGTACTCCCGGTAGACTCACTCGACGAGGTCCTACAGCATGCTCTCGTCGGTGCTGAAGAGAAGGTCAGCCTGGTCGAGCGTCTGGCCAAGGTTATCGACACCATCTCCAAGGGAACTGATACCCAGCCTTCGGCTTGAAGCATCGTCAATGCTCAAGACCCTATCTCTCCCGTAGCCGCAGAGATAGCATGTCAGACGAAGACAAATCACCGATGGGCATACTGTTCCTAGTCGTCCTCGTGGACATGATTGGGTTCACCATAGTGATTCCATTCCTCACCTATTTCATCCAGGACCTAGCCACTGCAGATGGCTTCACCGATGTAGGGAGCAGGGATCTTTGGGTTGGCATCGTCATCTCGGTGTACTCACTTGCCCAATTCATCTTCACGCCTATTCTAGGCTCATTGAGTGACAGGATGGGTCGCAGACCGATCCTGATGTTTGGCTTGCTCTCCAACACCGTCTTCTTCACCGTGTTCGGACTATCGGGCAGTCTGACGATGGCAGTGGCTGCCCGTTTCCTCGCGGGCGCGGGGAATGGTAACATCGCCGTCGCGCGCGCATATATCGGAGATATCTCCCAGCCCGAGGATGTCGCCAAGCGAATGGGCATGATTGGCGCGGCCTTCGGACTCGGTTTCATGATTGGCCCGTTTATCGGAGGAGTTCTATCCGATCCAGCCACAAGCATAGGTCCCCCATTCGACGGGCAGATTTGGATTGACCATCCTTACCTGCTCCCTTGCCTATTCTCTAGCGCTCTCTCGCTCCTGAGCTTCGTACTAGCCGTTACTCGATTGCCGGAGAGTCTACCCGAAGAGAATCGCAGATCTTCCGAGGATTCAGTCTTCAGCGAATTAGGAGGCATGTTCAGTAAGATTGCAGGAGTCATGAAACTACCAACAGTCTCGTCGTTGGTTTCAATCAACTTCCTGTTCCTGATGGGATTCAGCATGATGCATGGTACATTCATCCTGTTCACTTCTATGGCCCCTGAAAGTGGAGGCTTAGGCTGGAGCGAACTTGAGAACGGTTGGGTCTTCGCCTTTATCGGACTGTTGGGTGCCATCATACAAGGCGCATTAATCGGGCCATTGACACAGCGCTTCACAATGTCTAGACTGATGCTAATTGGAACTCTTCTGTGCGGTGCTGGAATTGCCAGCATCCCATATGTACCGCATGAGGCCAGTTGGCTAATCTTCGCTTCCTCTGCGGGAATGGCGATAGGAAATGGCCTATTCTCTCCGACTCAATCCTCTGTTCTGACTTTTGAGACCAAGTCGAGAGGTTACGAATTGGGTATGGTCATGGGGGCTCAGGAAGGATACGGGGCTCTAGCTAGAATCTTCGGCCCATTGACGGCCGCATACATTTGGTCACTTACCGTTCAAGGAGAGGGCCTTTGGACCTACCACACCTCATTCAGGGTAGCAGGAATCATTTTCCTCCTAGCCGTCCTGATGCAGACGCGTTTGAGGTTGAGTAAGAGTAAGACTCACGATTTGATTTAGTAGAGGTTTGGAGATGTCAGCACCTGCAGCAGTGGCACATGGTGGGGCAGGACCAGGCTCTGATAGGCAGCACAATGTAGAGATGGCCCTCAAT
>CAXEUQ010000116.1:0-3931 GCA_963999425.1 uncultured Candidatus Poseidoniales archaeon
GATTACAGTGTACTGACCTGCATGGGTCTTCTCGGGGACAGTAATCTGGATTGGTACTGTCTGTGACTCATCTCGGTCTAGTTCTTGGAAAAGCACTCGGGGAATCTCGACATCCCAAACTTGGGAGTAACCCGCCGCATCGGTAATCGAATTCACTGAGATGTCGTACCTATCTGCACCATTGCCAGAATTCTCCACGGTGGTGTCTAACTGGTACGTCTGCCCAGGGTACAATGAAAGTATGCTTTCGGGTACCGTGGCTTCCAAGTCATATCTCTGTATGACATTGGTCAGTAGTACCCGCGCGTCCCTCACCCGAGAGGCCCCCTCAAGGTGGGCCTTGACTGTGACAGACTCACCCAGCCCAGCAGTCGCGTTGTATGGTGCGCACATCTCGGCAGTGATGTTGATTGGTGTGTCAACTACGGACCAATAGCGGGGCGCGTTGTCTGGAATGGCATTTCCTCCTGGTGCGCCTTCGAAATCCAGATCTACAGTCCAGTGATCAAATCTCCAAGTCTCCTCGGAAATCTCGGGTGGCCTCTCCTCGGGACCGCCTGGTGTGGTGAATATCAGGAAGCCGGGAGTGTAATGTTTGGTGACGGCGATATTGAATACGGCGCATTCCCCTGGTAGCACATGCTTAGTCTGTTTGTCTATGTCGAAGACTATGTTTCCAGTGCTCTTGATTGAAACATTAATCCATAATTCTAGGACATCGAATGTCCCTTGATCTACCGAAAGAACTGGCTCCCCAGTGGACCATCCTTTGAGGTAAATCACGAAGGTACCGGGATCTTGAGAAGTTGGGATTGAGACTTGTAGATTACGAGTGACTGACTGACCGGGATCTAGTGATACCGATAATGGGAAGTCGAGGCCCCAACCAAAGGGAAGGGCCCACTCGACCTGTCCCTCTAGATCGGATGGATCATAGAAGGCGAAGGTATCGTAGACATTTCCTGTATTGGTTATGGTGATTGAGAAATAGGCAGACTCTCCTTGTTCAACATCCACTTGGTAATGGCTGGTATCTATGTCAATTCCATGGACCACATCCATCAGGGTGACGGTGAACCTCTCGTCTCTGATGGCTGGATCCTTGTACGAAACCGCAGTGACTGTGATGGTCGCTATCTCATCGGCATGCGCCTGATAGATCGATGGTGCTCTGACGCGCATGTACAACGGTACAACATCGCCTCCACGCAGGAATACTGGTGTTGAGTCGAATATGGGTGTGTTATTCGTGGTGAAGTATAGGGTGGCGGTCCAGTTGTTCGGGACTCCTTCCAATGTAACAGTAAATGTATCCGAAACCAACTCCGTTGGACCTGGTGTCGGGTTGGAGATGGTCATGTTGTACAGAGTTTGCTCGCCCGGCTCTATGGTGTGGTAATAAGTCTCAGTTTCGGTAAGATCAACTTCCACTAGGCCAGTGAGGACATGCACATAGCACAGGGTGTAGGTACCGCCATTGCTGACATCGTTACACTTGTTGGTATCAGACCAAGCCACATGGGCTCCACTGCCGAGGTCTCTGGCGAAGGCGGGTGGCTGTCCCAAGTCAGGAACAGCAGGAGAGTTGGGGCCGAGTTTGTCCGACTGCCACTCGGTGACGGGTTCGATTTCCCATGGATCCAGAATTCCCGAGGCTAGGGAATTCAGAGGGAAACCATTGGGGTAGTCATCGTTGGTATGATTGAGTTTCGTGTAAACAAGAGTCTCGCCCTGAGTCTCATTGTAGTTGTCCAACCAAGAAAGATGTACATTGTCGAAAGAGTCAGTGAAGATGGCTGGCATGTGGGAGTTAGCCCCAAAGGGTCGATCAGGTGATACAAATTCGAGACCTTCGACATCGGAAATCGCTGAATCATATATCTGCTTGATACCGTAGGAAGGCAACCCTTGCGGGGCCCCATTCCATTCGCCCGCTCCTCTGAGTCTCAAACGAGTGTAGTAGATTTCGTAGTTCACATCAATCTCGAAGCCATAAGCGCGGCCGTCCATCCAAGCAACGTGGGTGTTTCCTGAGTTGTCAATAGCAATAGCTGGATGTAGGCTGTAAGCGTCATTGAGAGTAATCCGAGTATCGTTCACTACAACGAGATGGCCGTATCCGAGGCCATCGATTGAAGGTCCGATGTCCTCTGTGTAGCTATTGCCGGAGACGAAAGTACCAGAATCTCCATACTGCCAGCCAGGCGGAGGATGATCAATTAGAGAAAGTGGGTCAAGAATGGTCATGTATATTTCTCTGGAGTTGTTTGTAGAAAGATAGACCATGGCCTCAACCATCAATTGAAGTTCGGCCGAATTCGAACTCGAAGTAGGGAAGCTGTACATTTGCCCCTCAGCATCAGTCAGTCTGAGGTTGGTACCGGGGCAACTCCTGGTGTTCAGACTGACGAAACCATTGGGACACTGAGCGAGATCCATCATGTGTGATCCGACATCCGTTGAACCCGAGCCGAAACCAGCTGCTAGGAGTGGAACGGGAATAATTCCTGCCTCAACACAGGCATCGTGGGCCTCATTGATACTCTGGGTGTCCTCTGACTGCTGGGATGGGTCGCCTCCATAAGGTCCCTCATCAGAAATAGGGATGATTATCTTGGTTGCATTGGGGTTCCACTTGTGATCCAACTGGGTCGGTGGATTCCCAGGGACGTTGCCACCAGAGTCTCTCCAGGAAAGGCACGCCCAAGTTGAGGCCGGCCCCCAGAACTCAGAGTAATACCCTCCATCTGCAGGAAGGCTGATTGCTCCATTGTTGTAGACCACTGAGGTTAGTTCTCTAATCCCTCCGGAGTCATCACCGGGAGCGATGCCTAAGGGAGTGGTCCTAGGTCCTTGGCTACCAGAGCCACCGGTTTGGTATGCAGACGCACAATTGCCGCTCGTAGCGGCACCGGGCCAATTACCACTGAGAGCGTACAGGGTCTCGTAGACTGTCATGTTAGCATTGAGTAGCATCGGCTTCAAGCCATCGAAATACCCTCCGCTAGTGAAGTAACCACCGTAGAACACCACGCACATATCCGCCCATTCGGTGTTCATCGAGCCGGATGTATCGATAGGGGCGACTATCTCCACCTTACCGCCTCGAGTATCATCCCAGACGATTTGTACGAAGTCGTCGAGATCGACGGCTATATCTGGGTGACCCTTGTGTCCGATGATTGGAGTTAGAAGAGTCTCATCGATAGCTACTACTGCCTCTCTTGAGGATAGGTCTGGATCAATCATCGAGTAGTATATCTGGGGCTGCTGATAGAACTTCTCGAGAGGCTCAAAGGAATCCTCCCAAGCGATGTGAGCGTTGTTCTCTGAATCGGTGTCTATAGCTGGCCAGTCTCGATTCTGAGTATGTCTCGAGACCTCAAAGTCGTCGATTAGCGAAATTACATTATCAACGGCAGAGTCACCATTCTGGTCGTCTTGGGAGGGGTCGATTAGAGTGTACAGAATGGTCCACTGTGCGGCCTTATCGGTCCAAGTGATGTGGACATTATCCTCGCTGTCAACAGCGATGTCAGGATGCCAGGCCCTGTGGGAGCCGGGGTTGGAAATCTGGGTCTCGGCAATCAGTACATCTCCTCTTGAATCATGCATCTGATACCAAAGATGCTGGGTGTTCCTACTCCATACGAAGTGGACATTTCCCTTCGAGTCTGCATCGGTGGCTACCATCCTGTCATTTGCAGAGCCACCGTTGACTATCTGTATCGCATCGGTCAATACCACTTCGCTAGCCTCGGCCTCGGGGATTTCAACCGCCGCGAAGATGCTCATCAGCATCAGAAGAACCATTGACACGCTGTTTCTCATCTTTCCAGTTTCCATTTCTAACCCTCCAGCACTACTGCTGTAACGAGTTTGTTCGTGGTTCAACTATACTTAACCTCGACCCTTAACGGTCATTCGCGCG
>CAXEUQ010000117.1:0-3931 GCA_963999425.1 uncultured Candidatus Poseidoniales archaeon
TTTAACAAATGTTACTTGAGAACCTTGAATTTCTTTTTTAGCAACAAATCCTTTTTCCCTTTCAATAAAATCAATTTTATGGATATTCTTATCATATAGCACAGTTCCTATAACATCACTAAAATTAGGCTTCTGGTATTCTTTTTGCACATTATACTCTTCCAAAGGATTTGCTATCCTTGTTCCACTTGCAAAAATTTTCCCAACATAATCTTCAACATTATCTAAACCAATAAAATTATATACTTTTTTACCAATGAATGATTTGACGGAATTCCCTGCTGCATCAGAGATACAAGGATTGGCACCACTCTTATGTTGCAATGTTACCTCATCCTCTTCCCAACCAACATTTAGCAAGGCCGAGCACAGTTCCTGAGTTCGCTTCGGCACGGTCTTGGGACCCAGAACGGCTCCGGGCCTGCGGGAGTCGTCGAGGAAATCGGTCTCCATCCCCCAAGGGGATGACTTCGGGGAGATTGAATTGACCAGCCCCTCTATACTGCCTCTGCCAACGCTGACAGTCGCAGATAGCCCATGGGTGAAGGAGGGACTGATATCGGCAGGTGCGTAGTGCCTGATTGCACGTTCACGAGGCAGGCCCGCCTTGTCGCAAAGGTCGGCCAACTCCCGGCATGATGCCTCACCATTATCCTCCACGTGCAACTGAATCGAGCAGTTCGCTGAAGATGCCATACTCATGACCTCTAAGAGTAGGTCATTGGCCGATGACCATGTCTCGTTGCTAACAGGGTAGTGAGGTCTCCCGACCTCGCCCAGACAGATTGCATCTCCTTCCTCGATATGGTTCAGGGCGAGGTCGACGGCTTCGAGATGCAATTCTGTTGAGGCTTGCAATCCGAGTGGTTCTATCTGATGTTCCCATGCGACCGGATGCGGCCCCAAAACAACACCGACATCTAGTCCGACTGAGTTCCTTACATCTTCAGCCATTGACAACGTCTCGGCGTAGGCCTCGCGGTAGCCTACTAAATTGGTTGGAAGCGAACCCGAGAAACCTGGCTTGTGAACCAGCATGATTCCAGTGCCTCCTGCACGAGAGAACTCCTCGACTGCAGATAGGAACCGGCCGGACCGGTCGAGATGCATATGCTGGTCTACTATGGGGCCGGTCCACTTGCCCTCGAGCATCATCTCAGGCCAGTGCTCCCTCTTCATCTAGGAGCTTGGTCCAATGGCGGACCGCCATGTCGGCTATCTTCTTCGAGTTCTGCCCCAGAACGACGCCGTGGCCGTTGTTGAACATGATAACCTGAGAGTTGTGCAAGGTTGCATCGATTCTCAGAGCCCCGAGCCTGTCGTCCATCTCTATCGCTTCGAACCTTTCTGCAGCAAGCGGCATCAATACTGATCTGCCGATTGAGAATCTGATGAGCATCTCACCCGATTCCATCCCGATGTGGTCATCTGCCATACCCATTGTGAGGAGGAGTTCCTGTACAGCGATTCTCGCAACCTCAGCCCTAGCAATTCCATGCACAAGCACTGATCCATCTGGCTCTACAATGAAAGTGGCTCTGGGCTCCTCGTGGCTGATTACGACATACGCACCACTGGCTGAGCCGCCCGCAAGAGAGATTGCTTCTCGGTGAGAAATCGGAGTAGAAGGGATGAATCGGAAAGTCTGCGTCTCAACGCTGACTGAAATCCCCGAAGACTCCATCATCGCACCTCCATGTTCACCGGCTCTGGGTCCGGCCAAGCCTTGACTGCGGCCTCCAAGGAGGGCAGCCAAGCTTGGTGGACCGGTACCAGCAGGGTGCAGTCAGATGCCTCCGCATCATCAACCCTGCTGTTGATTAAATCGGCTAGAGCACCCCTCAATCTAGCCGCAAATCGTGTATTTCTCTGTGAAAGTAGTTCCTCGGTTAACGCACCTTGCTCCTCAATCCACCAAGCAGCACAGGATGCTGCTGCTGCCCCCATGTCCGCATCTACCGCATCGTTTCTAGTCACTTTGGGAATAACGCCAGATCTGGTCTTCTTCCACCTCCTAGATGTAGTCAGAGTAGACAGAAGATTGGCCATGCTAGCCTGCTTATCGGCGCTACTCTCTAACCACTCAGTCCAATCAGAGTCATCCAAATCCGGCTCGATTGCGTAAATCGGCATGCCACCTCTGGCATTATCTGCGTGTAGGAGCAACCTGACTTGCTCAGGATCCGGAATCTTGGGGCCGTCCACCTCATACTCTTGCAAGTCCTTCATCAATCGGCCAAGGACTGTGCCCGAGGCAATGGCAGCCTGGATGTGTACGCCAGGGCTCTCCTTGTCCTGCTTCTCGTCTTGCCTCCATTCGCTCAGGTCGCTCTGACTGAATAACAGGGCAAGGCCGTCCCAGCGTCCTCGATACCTCAATGATGATGGCATTCGAACACAAGGCAGGTGTGGCCAGAGCACGATTCTACCGCCTGTAGGGTCCTCGAGTACGCTTGGTTCCCAACGTAGCTCGCCATTGATCATGAGGCCTGCGAGTGGCTACTTTCGATTGAATACAACGGTCGTAGAACCGTTTTCTCGATGATTGAATGAATGTAGGGTTGAAGGGGGGTGGACTCTCGAGACCTAATGATAGTGATGTCTGAGCCTCACTCACTCGAGCCCGTGGTGCTGCTGAACGAAGTATTTCCAGGAGATACGAACTCGATGGATACACTGTACGGAGGTCGACTGATGTCGATTATGGATACAGCCGCGGGGATGGTCTCCAGCAAGTTCGCCCACAAGGAGTTCGTCACCGTCTCAGTCGACGCGCTCAAGTTCCGACGTCCTGCCTATCAAGGAGACATAATCAGAACAACTTCCAAGGTTGTCTGGACATCTCCTCGCACCGCTGGAGTGCATGTGATTTCTTGCAGGCTATCACGTTCCGAGTGGGAGGGCGAGGAGATCTGTTCTGGCTTCTTTTTCATGGTGGCCGTCGATTCCGAAATGCGACCAGTCTCCATCCCTCAATTCACTCCTACTACTGAGGAGGAGAAGAAAATGTGGAATCAGGCCAATAAGGCCCGAGAAGCCATGCGATAAGGGCACTGTTTTCTGATAATCAGAGAATCCCCAGCCTACGGCTGTTCTCTCGTGTGCGCGTAAGCGGTTCGGCCTGGCGCTCAGTATCCCGAGCAGTTATAGCCAATCAGAGTCGCTGGTCTGCTCGGGATGTACTCAGTCGGGCTTACGCCCGACCAAGATGAAGAGAGGTCGGAACTGTTCGGCAATCTGAGTCTGGTCGGGTCAGGAGGGAGGTTTGTCGCCGTTCTCACACGGCGTCAGCTGACCCTAGAGAGGTTCGATGGCCATGGGGTCAGACTTTCATTGGGATCGATATCTAGAATGCGCCACATGAAGGTCCCAATGTTCCCGGCCGGGGCCGTACCGTTGAGCCTCATGGCGATTTATCTGGGACTCAAGGTCCTGCTACCTCCGTATGCATTGGTCTCTACTGCCGCCGGCTCTCTGA
Organism: uncultured Candidatus Poseidoniales archaeon; assembly: GCA_963999425.1. Classification (GTDB taxonomy): domain Archaea; phylum Thermoplasmatota; class Poseidoniia; order Poseidoniales; family Thalassarchaeaceae; genus Thalassarchaeum. Next base: position 3,479 of record CAXEUQ010000117.1, read on the forward strand.
CTCTTCTCGGATATCTCTTGTCGAGGACTTCAGTCCTAGCAATAGAAACCGAGGCTGGTGATCGTCATATCCTCGCCGGTAGTGAAGGAGTTCTGCTCAAACTGTGCATGATGGCATCCTTATCTGTTAGCTCTCTACTATCTGCTCCCAGTCCATTTCTTCCAATTTCAAGTGATTGGCATGCCTTCTGTAACGCCTCCTGGAAAGACCTTCCTATGGCCATTACCTCACCAACTGATTTCATCTGAAGGCCAAGTGTTCTATCTGCACCCTTGAACTTATCGAAGTTCCAGCGAGGAATCTTAACGACAACGTAGTCGAGGGTTGGCTCGAACATAGCCGAAGTTGTTCCAGTGATAGTATTCTTTAGCTCGTCGAGGTGGTATCCAATTGCTAGCTTAGATGCAATCTTAGCAATTGGATATCCTGTTGCTTTTGATGCAAGAGCAGATG
>CAXEUQ010000118.1:0-3904 GCA_963999425.1 uncultured Candidatus Poseidoniales archaeon
TCGTCATTCCCGTGCAACTGGAGCCCGCGGTACTACCAGGTTATACTATACCCCCTTAGGAGTGCAACGCCCTAGGGCCTTGCTCTTATGATATCTCGGTCCATACCAAATTGGAGACCGTGTGCTTGTCGGTGGTTAACTCATATCGAGCCGAAGATTGGTCCCACTGCGAGATGAATCGCAACCCATGCTCCCAATATCGAGGCGGCTAGGCCCCAAGCGCGGGGCCTGATACCCACGCTAAGCCAGCCGAAGGTCCTCGAAAGGGAACCCGGAACTAAGGCCGCGAATCTTGCAATGTTGATTATGAGGCCTGCCACGATGAGCATTCCAGCTAAGGCTAGGATGGATAGCAACAGGCCGATGATATCTGAGCGGGCCAATGCTCCGATTCCCTGGGGGACTAGCGTAGGTGCTCGCAGCCAGAGTAGCCATGCCAGCCAGAGTCCGAGATATGCGTCTTCCTTGAAACTCGACTCGTCACGCCACGCTCTGAAATCATCAGGTAGCATCCTGTAGGCCCTAGCTGAGATGGTTTCTATCTCGGCGATGCTTCCTCGCAGAAGCATCGATGCGCCATGATAAACTAGAATCGCTGCCAATGCTAGTTCGACCCAGATCCAGATTGAGCCCAGCCCGATTGCAGACATCAGCGACACCGGTAATGCCCAGATTGCGAAACCGGTCGCCGCCGCTACAGCAGTCATCAGAGATGCAGCACCTGGGAACAGGGGCTCTTCGGGCAACTCGAGCTCCCTGTCCCTGGGCATTGCTAGCACCAAGAGGGGCAGCAGGGCGGTCCCGAAAGCTAGGTCGAGGATGGTAAGCGGGTTATTTCCAGATCCTCTGGTCGATGACTCAACTGCCTCTTCAATCTCCATTGCAGACATGGACCCTGGATTCCAACTCGTGATGAATCCAGCAGAGTCAATGATGATGACAGCGTCGGTAGCGCCACTTGGGAATGACTTGCCAATTGATGCGTCGGACTCATCCATCAACAGCGGCCATGAATCATTCAGATGGATGGCATAGGTATCGAGATCTATCGCCTGAATTCCCTCTCCCGTAGCGATTTGAACGAAGGTGACTTCGACTTGGCTGATTGCCGCGGCCCCTCTGAATTCGTTCATCTGCCTGATGGAGTTGGGAGATCCGGGGTGGAACATTCCAACTACAAGCGCATCGCCGTCGTCAATCAGGTCCGACAAGGAGATTAGTCCGCCATCGTACGAAAGAAGGGTGAAAGACGGTGCAGCACCCTGTTGTCGAGGAGTATCCGAATCTATGTCCGGTAGATGTAGTGCAGGACCGATTGCAGCAATAGCTAGCAGCAGAAGAACACCATAGGCTGCCAAAGGCAGGGTTGCCTCGCGAATCGATGCTGCAATCCATCCGACTATAGCCAAGGGGATGATTATAATCGCCCACATCGAAGATAGAATGGGGCCGTCTTCTGGCAGTATCTCGAATCTCAGAACAGCTATTGCGTCACACGATTCGCCGGGATTCTGATCAGTGAGAGTGAAGCATGCGTCAATCATGTATCTGCCGGGAGATATCGGCTTCTCGGAGGACCATGTCAGGATAGTCCTGTTGGCCTCTCCAGTCCGTTCTCCGTGAGGAATCTCGAAGTGTTCTAGGCGCTGGTCCTCCTTGCCATTTCCGTGTACCATCTCATCCCAGTCAAAAGGCCCCACTATCTGGATTACCTGCCGGTCGAAGTCGCTGGGGCCCCACGGTGAGATAGGCGTGAACTCTATCCTCACCATCCGGTTCGAATCAACCCTGTAGTCGAGCATCGGTTCAATCACATCACCGTGGAAGATTATCCCGGAAGTCGCATCGTAAGTGCCCCACCACAGAATGCCTTGCTGAATACAGTCGTGTTCCACATCGACGCTTAGTGAAATCAAGTCGCCTTCTGACATCGAGGCATTTACGTTGTCTGCCCTAACTGTGAACTCGTGTGCCTCAAGATACGATTCCTCCATTGCGACAGAGTTAGTCTCTGCATTATCGAGCACCAGCGTATTCCCTAGGGACAGGCTAACAAAGAATCTGGTCTCGGCCCCTGCAGCACCAGGTAGCACATTGGTGAGTCTGCACCCATCGTTCGTCGAGTCAAGTGAGGCAAACAGCCTGACTGTGAGGTTACCCTCGAATCTGAATGACCCCGACAATGGTGCAGACTGGATATCTATTAGATTGGGATTCAGAGACGAGCTGGTCCTAGTGAATTCGGCCTTACCCAATGGCTCTCCGGTATTTGTCGACCAATAACGATCTAGGAAGGGCTCGTTGGCTGTGCCCTTGAGATAGAGCATATGGGATTCTGGTAACTGCCATTCAATTCCCGGACCTTCCGACTCAATAGAATCCTGAGCATAGGTCACAGAACTCAAAGAGATTGCAAGCAGTAATGCCACGAGAGCGATGGCGGCGTATCGGGCAGGTACTCTCGATTGAACTCCCATGTTACTCTCCTTACCTCGTACAGTACAAACCTCACTATCACCTGTCAGAACATACTGCCCCATGCCAAGTAGGCCATAGCCGCTCCTGATAGGGTCGCTAGGAAGTTCACAGAATGCTTTCCTATGTACCCCTTATTCTCCAGTAGAGCACCCAATACTGAGTCGATTTGGCACCCTAACCATCCCACGATTGTAATAATCAAGAAAGTCTGACTGCGAGAGTCAGTGAGTAGTGTTGCTTCATGATGGAAGCCATCGTGAGCGTAGGGGATTGACAAGACGGAAACTACTGCAATAACCAACGAGCCGAACAAGGCAGCGAAGGTTCCGGTCGGAGACATTCCACCATTGGTCCCCGGAGGTACCGCTTCCAAGTTGATGATGCTGCGAGTCCTCGGATCCAAACTGCCAATCTCAGATGCCAGTGTGTCCGAGAGTGCGACAGAAGCAGAGCAGGCCATGCCAAGGAAATACCAGTCCCCATCTCCCAGCCAACTCAATATAGCAACTATCGAGGGTGCTGCACCATTGGCCAATACATTTCTCCAGCCCCTCACTCCCTCATTGCCTTCCTGAATCGACAAAGCACGCTTATCCTCAAACCTCCAACTCGTAGCAACCGAGCCCAGTAAGAGGAAGACTACCATAATCGCTAGCCATGTCCAGTGCCCCAGCAGTGAGACAACAAGTCCGACGACCATCGCTGCGAGCAGCCCAGAGGCATCGAGCATCCTGCGAACCCCTGCGGCCAGTAACAGAGCGGTGACCATGGCCAGTGAGATTATCTGGTCCTCGGTCAGATAGTCGGTTGGCTCCATGATATCTGCTCGGGACGCCCGGAGAGCCGGTCATGAAGGATTCCCCTGAGATGAATCCGTTCCTACCGGAACGGAATGTTGTGAAGTCGACAGGGGTAGGGCTGAAATGACTCGATGAGGTGGTCTGAACGTGGATGCGCCACCTCTGAGTTTGACTGGTGAGTCTGGACACCAAGGCTATGCATCGAGGAGAAACTGGAAATCTTGGCTAATCTGCCTGACTTTCTGTGTCGTTTGGTTCAGCATCACTACGATAGTGATAGTTCTGCTCTACGTAGTTCTAGCGCTGTTGGGGATGCCTGAATCGTTTTCGATGCATCTTTCAATCTCCTTCTCCTATCTCGTAGCCATCCCTATGACACTCCTTTTCATGCATGTCGATGGGCAACTGGCCGACCTGAGGAGCAAGTTTTCAATCGACTCTAGCAAGCAAGCGTTTGTCTTGCTGCTAGGAATTCCTGGACTTGTGACCATAGTTGATTTCATCTTTGTAATAGGGTATGGAATAGGGTACGAACTGGCTTTCGGTGTACCCGAATTAGACACTGATATCGGGGTGGATTGGGGCTCGGGACCTGTGGCTCTTGGATTGGCGATTATCTCTACAGT
>CAXEUQ010000119.1:0-3873 GCA_963999425.1 uncultured Candidatus Poseidoniales archaeon
AGGAGCGAAGATCTCGAACTCTTGCTGAGTAGCGGCGGAGAGGTACTGCAACTCCTCAGGAGAACGCAGCCGCGACCATTCAAGAGATTCATTCTACCCCAGTCAGTCGAGGACATTCTTGACTGGGAGTTGAACAACGGTATTCTGGACATTACATTCGACCTGGCATGAGCCAAGCGAACTTAGGAGAGACAACAAATGAGCGGACCTGTGATAGGAATTGATCTTGGAACAACCAACAGCTGCGTGGCGACACTGGAGGGCGGTCAGCCCATCGTCATACCGAACTCTGAGGGTTCGAGGACCACACCTAGCGTGGTCGCCTTCACCAAGGACGGCGAGAGACTCGTGGGCATCACCGCCAAGCGCCAGGCCGTAACCAACTCCGAACGCACTGTGATGTCGGTCAAGAGGGAGATGGGAACAGAGTGGAGCAAGCAAATCGACGATGAGGAATTCACTCCTCAGGAGATCTCCGCATTCGTCCTTCAGAAACTCAAGTCCGACGCCGAGGAGTACCTTGGCAGAGATGTCAAGCAAGCGGTCATCACCTGCCCGGCTTACTTCAGCGACGCTCAGAGGAAAGCGACCCAGGACGCTGGACGAATCGCCGGTCTGGAGGTTCTGAGGATAATCAACGAGCCGACCGCCGCCGCACTCGCGTACGGCGTAGACAAGGAAGAGGATCAGACCATCCTCGTGTTCGACTTGGGTGGCGGTACGTTCGACGTCTCCATTCTCGATATCTACCAAGTCGATGGCCAGCCTCAGATCGAGGTCAAGGCAACCAGTGGGGACAACAGACTGGGTGGCGACGATTTCGATGACAATGTCGTAGAGTGGGTAGTATCCGAATTCAAGAAATCCTCAGGAATCGACCTCTCAAAGGACCTGCAGGCCATGAGCCGTCTGAGAGAGGCCGCTGAGAAGGCAAAGATTGAGCTCTCCGGAACCAACTCCTCGCAAATCAACCTCCCGTTCATCACCATGAAGGATGGACAGCCCGAACACTTGGACATGAGTCTGTCCAGAGCCAAGTTCGAAGATTTGACTGCTGATTTGATCAAGAGGACGATGAAACCTACTCGCAGTGCCATGAAGGACGCTGGCGTCAAGGCCGGCGACATCGACAAGATTCTCCTAGTAGGGGGCAGCACAAGAATTCCAGCTGTCCAAGAAGCAATCGAGAAAGAAGCAGGAAAGGCTCCGTTCAAGGGAATCACCCCCGATGAGGCAGTAGCCGTTGGCGCCGCTCTTCAGGCAGGTATCATCGTCGGAGACGAGGGCGTCACCGATGTCCTGCTGCTCGATGTCACTCCTCTGACTCTTGGAATTGAGACTCTGGGAGGAGTCATGACCACCATGATTGAGAGGAACACTACGATTCCTACTCGACGCTCTGAGAACTTCTCGACCGCTGCTGACAACCAGCCTGCAGTCGAGGTCCACGTCTTGCAGGGAGAGAGGGAGTTCGCTAAGGACAACATCACTCTAGGCCGCTTCCATCTGATGGGAATACCACCCGCACCCAGAGGAGTTCCTCAGATTGAGGTTACATTCGATATCGATGCCAATGGCATCGTCAATGTGTCCGCCAAGGATCTGGGAACCGGTACCGAGCAGTCAATCAAGATTGAGAGCCAGACCTCTCTTTCAGAGGAGGAGATTGCTCAGAAGATAGCCGATGCAGAGAAGTTCGCTACCGAGGACAAACTACGCCGAGCAGGTGTCGATTTGTTGAACACAGCTGATAGCATGGTCTACCAGACCAAGCGGATGCTGGACGATGCAGCCGAGAAGATCCAGGATTTCGATTCTGAGGTGATTCACTCCAAGCTTGATGACCTCAAGAAACTCATTACCAAGGACGACGGAGAAACTCCCGTCGAGGTCGATGAAATCGATGAGGCAGCCATCCAAGCCAAGATGCAGGAAGTCGAGGAGGAGATGCACGGCATTTCCACCAAACTGTACGAGGCCGCTGCAGCCGAGATGGCCGAGCAGCAGGCTGCCGAGGATGGCGACGAGGATGTCGTCGAGGCGGACTTCGAAGTCGTCGATTCCGACGACGAAGAGGAAACCGACGACTAGCCCTCTGTAATCAGCCTGTGAAGGGTCCTGACATGGACTCCTGACACACCGTACTGGAACAGCGGGTTAGCACCCTCTGAGCGAGCCTTCGAGCCCGGCCCCCATGCGGTGCCGGCGATATCGAGATGTACCCAGGGAATCTTGTTGGCATCCTCATCGTAGCCGCGGTGCGGCACGAAGAACTCGAGGAATGAGGCAGCTGTGTTAGAAGAACCGGCTCTTCCACCTATCGATCCGTTGCGGATATCCGCGAAAGCGGAGTCAGTCATGTACTTCCGGAACTGGGCGTTGAGAGGCATCCTCCAGACCTTCTCTCCTGAGCGGTTGGCCGCCTTCTTCAGTCTCCTGCCAATTTCCTCGTCGTTTGCCCACATACCGGTGATTTGGTTGCCCAGAGCGACCACGATGGCTCCTGTGAGGGTGGCTAGATCGACGATGTACTCGGGGTCGAACTCGCCCGCCTTCCATAATCCGTCAGCGAGGACATTACGTCCCTCGGCATCGGTGCTGAATACCTCTATTGTCTTGCCCGAGTAAGTCTTGAACACATCTCCCGGCCTGTATGCGCCCGAGCCGGGCATGTTCTCCGCCAAACATGCGATTCCATTCACCCTGCGGTCGTAGCCGGTCGCGTGTAGAGCCTCCATCAGTCCGAAAACCGTAGCAGCACCGCACATGTCGTACTTCATGTCCCACATGCCTCTGGTTGGCTTGATTGAGATTCCACCCGTGTCGAAAGTAATCCCCTTGCCAACGATGCAAGGTCTCCGGACGCCTTCATCTTCATCGGGGTTTAGCGTGAACAGGACCATGCAAGGCTTCCTTTCACTGCCCTTTCCAACGTTAATCAGGCCGCCCATGCCTAGTTCCTGCAACTTGTCCCAGTCGTATACCTCGACTGTGACATTGTCCTTGTCAGCAGCCCACTCTTCGGCCCTGCGAGCGTACTCCATTGGGTACAGAACATTGGCCGGCTCATTGCCTAGGTCACGTGCAAGATGCACACCACCGGCGACTGAATGTATTCTGCCGAGTCCTTCTGCGAGGACCTCCTGATATCTCGGACTTGCTTGGAACTGGACTGACCACGGGTCTGAGATGTGATTATCATCGATCTCTTGGTGCTCGAGGAACTCGTAGTCCCTCAGCATCATGCCCTCTGCGAAGTCGAGCATGCGCTCACCCGTCCACCCGGAGGTGAACCTCACGCACACAGAGAGTCCTTTCTTCTTGGACAGCGAAGCCATGACCCGCGCTCCGGTGTTGCGAGCTAGACGGTGACCCAAGGAATCCTTCTCGCCCATGCCGATGAGCATGACTCTGCAGCCAGGGGTCCAAACGACCATCCTCTGCCCCTTCTTACCCTCGAATTCATCGGATGAGATCGCTTCCTTGACCAGATTTCGCTGACTTCGACCTAGCCCTGAAAGAGCATTGTTGGGGGCCCGGTCGACTCCCTCGAAGAGAGGTATAAGCAGTTGTTCGCAGGCTTCATCGAATTCGCTATTGGACCAATTCATCTTATCGCCGAAGTCTGCGATTTGGTAGTAATATACAAAGAATTGCTTTGAAAATTAATAGTTTAGAGTATGAATTAGTATACTAAATACATAAATTAATGTTCAAATCTACCATTTCTTCCATTAATCGCCGCTAGAGCGAAGGCGACGAAAACAAGCAACACCGAAGGGGCTGGAAGCAGACCCGAACCACCAGCCTTCACCTCCACGACGCTTTCATTGACAACTTCGTAGACCCACATCGAGGAATCTATCGCTCTCT
>CAXEUQ010000120.1:0-3852 GCA_963999425.1 uncultured Candidatus Poseidoniales archaeon
TGTCAGATTGCGAGCGCATATCCATTCAGTTCTCAAACAGGCTCCAGGTCACGTGGCTGTGTTCGCACCGAGTTATGCCATGTTGGAGCAGATACTGCTTGAGGACGATGACTGGATAGTGAAGAGTCGTCGGATGCTACAGGAAAGACCCGGGGCCTCGAAGGAGGAGATGGATCGAATGGTCGACAATCTGCATCGATTGAGGCGCGAGGAGACGCCGGCCATTTTGGCAGGGGTGTTAGGAGGTAAATTGGCTGAGGGAGTTGACTATCCCGGAAATATACTCGATGCAGTGGTCTGCATCGGTATGCCTCTGCCCCCTCCCAGTTCAAGACAAGAGGCATTGAGGAGTTACTACGAGGAGCGTTACGGCAAACAGAGAGCTTGGAGGTATGCGGACTCACAGCCGGCGATAAATAGATTGATGCAGGCGATTGGCAGACCGATTAGGAAGGCTGCTGACCGAGCTTTGGTGGTCCTTCTCGAGAAGAGGTTGTTGCAGAGGGGTTACAGGCTCTGTCTGCCTAAGGGTGCACATTTTGTCGAGAGCATCGATTCGAGTCGTACCCAGCGACACGCAGAGCGATTCTTCAGGAACAATCCAGACCCGGCTAGACATATTGAGTGAGCAATGGGTTCATGCGAGTCAGTTGACTCGGTGTAACAATGCAGTGGACGAGAATAGAGGTCGATCTGCCCGGACTAAGCGCTGAAACCGACGCGCGACTGGGGGTAGGTGAGTTAGGACTGGATGCTACTGCTGAGAATATGCATGACGAGTTCGTCAGTTCCTTACCTCATCTCGAAGAAGTTCAACAACGGCACGAATCAGTAATCTCCGACCTGTCTAATATGATTGAGACCTCAAAGTCGATGTCCAGAAATCCGCAACCTGTCGCAGAGATGCTTTCCGAGATGGGTGGTTCTATGGTTAGTCGGGAGGTGACAATACCGCTGCCAACGGCGATACCTGAGGAACTGATCATTGAGACCATGGTAGATGACAGTCGGAATCTAGTGAGATTGATTGCGCCCGAGAGGTTCGGAGGCGTCATCAGGCACTTCTCGCTTAGCGACGGAGATTCGATAGTCGGCGCTCGATGGGCGGATGGCAAGTTGGTTCTCAAACTCGACTAGGTCTCGTCAGCTATGTATGAATCCCTCTCAGGGAATTCCTGCAACTCATCTATCTCCTGAAGCACTGTAGAGAGTGCCATCTGAGCGTTCTGGCGATGAGGCTCGCCCAATACGTGGCTTGAGTATCTGGCCTCCTCAAATATCCGATCTAAAGCGACTAGTGCCTGATCGCTTATCGGCAGGGCATTCCTGATGGCTATCTCGAACTCGCGGACGGTCTCGAAGTCTCTTCGGAGGAATCCTCTGCTCATCAGAATCTGGCACAAACTCTCGTAGCAGTTGAAGATGGCTTCTCTGACTTCATCTCCGGCTGCGAGCAATTCGGCTGTGTAACTGAAGACTCCTGCCAATTGGTCAATCGTGGCCTTCCTTCGGCGACGAATCAGTATGGTTGCACCGGCTGCAAGAAGAATAGTAATCAGCGCGATTCCGAGCATGGTGGTGAATCCGAAAGCCTGTGATGACTGTTTCTCATAAGAGGCTTTCAAACCTCCATGGAAATTGGCCAGCCAAGTCTTGTTGATTGGGTCTACATACTCAGAATCGGTGGAGAAGCACACTCTAAGGGATCCCCAAAATGTCTGATTGTGGAATGAGGGCAGCCCTGTGAAAGACTCGAACTCATAGGTGAACAGACCATGCTGATTGGTCGGCCCCACAACCGAGAAGTGGGTTGATGATGCTCTTTCTTGGCAGGTTCCATTGACCAAGTAAGCAGACATTGGGAAGTTGTCGACTGGTTGGCCCGTGTCGAAAGCAGACACGTTAACCGCTCCGGTGATGAATCGCTGTCCTTCCGAAATGTGCTGAGATTCCGGAGTAAATGTGTAAACCACTGAAATCAGGATGTCTACCTCCACATCCAATGTTTCTCCGTTGAGGTACCTTGAGCCATCAGGTTCGACCATTACAGTGAGAGTCAGTGGGCCACGAGGCATGATTTGGACAGCATTGGTGATTAGGGCGAAGTGCTCGGTGCCATCATCTGACCAAGGATCATCAGAGAGAGGAAGGTTGCTTTCATCCCAGTACAACGAGATTGTCATGTTGCTCATCACGTTAGAGTCGCCCCCTATCTCCAGTATCCTCCCGTGAATCTTGATTGGGGCGGTGGGGTCGCCTCTGATGATGTGCAGATTGTTTGGGAATACCTCAATCTCTATGTCTGCTCTGGAATATACAGTAATATTGTATTGAGTAGGGAGGTAGAATGTCTCCCCTGCAAATGAGAACTCCACTATGTGTGGACCCCTTGCTATATCATATCCTAGACTGTGGGTATAACTGAATGTTCCATCGATTGAAGTTGTAATGGTCGCAACATGCTCTCCATCTAGCGTTATCGAGACCTCCCTACCCTCAAGTCCGGGCTTATCAGTGGAATCGTCATCAAACAGTCTTCCTGTGAAGTTCCAAGACCCGCCTCTAGTCATTATTGCATTATCGACCTGTAGGGTCATGCCTGAGTGATACGCAATCACTAGTGTAGTTTCTGAAATCCCCAATCTGTGATAACCCTGTTCGGGTGCTCTCACGGTCAGGATATGATTGCCCACTTCAAGGAAGTCAGTTACGGTCCAGAGGTAGGTCCATCGACCATTTTCGTCGGAGCTAGTAATCCCAATGAGTGCTCCGTCCACGAATATCTGTAGCGAGTGGTTGGCAAGCCAACCTCCAGGGAGGTTGTCCTTCACAGTCCCACTTAGTAGCAACGAATCCCCCGCTGCGACAGGCGATGGTTGATCCATAGAAATCGAAACGGGACCATAGACAGTAAAAATGGTTGAGGAATTGGAGCCTAAGATGAATTCCTCGCCCTGATATGAAATCAGAACGATTCGCGGGCCTAGTTCCATGTCGGGAGGAACTGGGATATACAGGCTGAAAGTGCCATTCTCATCTACTGACAACGCAGTCAGGTACTGTCCGTTCATAGATACCTCAAGTGTCCTATCTGGGAGTACTCTTCCTGAGCCGTCTGTGAGCATGCCTTCAATCAGTAACAACTCGTTCCTATCGATTTCTCCAGGCGGCGTGGTCAGTACGACTTGAGAAGTCTGTGTCACATTGAACACGCCTGAGTAAGATGAGGGGAGATAGTACTCGGGATTCAATGAGTCTCCTTGGCCCATAGGGTCGACCCAAGTGAAACCGCCTAGGAATCTGACAGTCATTGTATGTGCGCCGTAGTCTGAATCTAGCGGTAGGTCGTAAGTGATGGACCATGTTCCTGTAGTTGCGTTAGACTGAGTCGAATAGACTGGGCCAACACTGACTCCGTCGATCTCAAGATGGATAATTCCTCCTTGCGGGCTGCCTCCATGTGCCAGTATCTGTCCGTGCTCATCCAGCAGGGTTCCACTGAATGTAACACTCTCTCCTGCAATTGAAGAGCCGGTGATGGAGTCAATTCTCAACTCAGTAGGGGCGAGGATAATCACACGAGTTGAGGTTTCATCGCCAATCATTCCAGTTGTCCCATTGATGCCTGCGAATTCAGCCGATATTGTCAACGGCCCGGGTGTGCGGAAAACATCTACTGCGATTGTCGCTGTCATGGTTCCGTTGGAATCCGTTAGTCCGGTTGTTTCCAGATTCGCCTCGACATAAATCTCGACTGGTTCAGATGCGACCGGTTGGCCGGCATTGTCGATTAGCGATATGCTGACATTAATCGAATCCCCACGCACGGTCCTGCGATCTGGGTCGAGGTCC
>CAXEUQ010000121.1:0-3835 GCA_963999425.1 uncultured Candidatus Poseidoniales archaeon
ATCCATTCACAAGCCAATGGTCAAGTGCAGGTCTGGCTGTCGACACCAGCGGCATGAGTGAGGGACAGGTCACAAAGACCGATCGTCCTTTCAGTTCGTGGTACTATGAAATAGATATGAGCAACAGGGAGGAAGGCGATTATGTCTTCGAGATCCGAGCTTTCGACGGGATAGAGTACAGTCCGATTATTTATCGTACGGTTAAGCTGAATGTGCAAGCCCCAACAGTATCAGTTTCTTCTCCGAGCCCATTCTCTACTCATTCAGAAGGCAGTGTCACCTTTGAAGGGACGGCTTTCGATCATTATGGATGCCCCGTGGATTGTAGTAAGGATCTCAAAGAGATGTACTTCCACATTCAGGGCCCGAATTTCGATGTTACTACGCCAGCCGATGGAGGCGCCGATTGGTCATGGACCTGGGACTTCAGCGGCCTGCCTAGGGAAATTGCCACCTACACATTCACGATATGGGCCTCGGATAGTGACTTCTGCCGCGGGTACGTGGACGAATGCAATCCTACCGAACTGACATTGACTATTGACAATTCAAACAGCCAACCATTCATCAGTCTAATTTCTCCGTACGAAGGTCAGAGATTGTCGGTTTCGACCGAGACGGTATTCGAGGGCGTAGCCAGAGACAACGACGGAAAGGTCTCCAGAGTTGACTTTGAGATTATGGATGTAGCCAACAATTTCCTTTTGGTAATCTCCGACTCGGTAACCGATTTCGCTCCTAACGGTGCTTGGGCCTTAGAGTGGGACTCAACAGTTCTGCTCCACGACAGGCAGTACCTAGTCAGGTTCAGATCTTACGATGGCTATGATTACAGTGAATGGGCTGAGGTCACAATCATTGCTGACAATCCGCCTGATGCCGGAAACTCTCAGCCTACATTCGATTCCTCGGGATGGTCCGATGAGATAGTATTGTACTGCGAGACAAACTCCCAATCACAAGATAGGTGCACAAAGGCTGAAATCGATCTTCTACAGTTCTTCGATGATATCGACCCGGGCCAAGAACTCCTTTTGTCCGTATATGACAGCGACGACACAGATGCCGATGATCACCACAGCATCGTCGTCAATGTCGGCGTCGATGGCATCGCAGTATACAATCCTGTCACTATGTTCTTCTATGACACCGACATGTCCACATGGACTCTGGAGAATGTTGTCTTCGTCGCCACCGACACTTTTGGTTCAAAAATCAACTCTAACCCAGTCACCATGTCGGTTGAAGGCATCTTATTCACTATCGTCGCTCCAGAGGACACGACCATAGGTGACGATGAGATTGCAGTTTTCACAGGAGTAGGATTGCCCGGTAAGACTGTCACAGTGACGATTGGCGGTAATAACGTCAACAACACAGTGGTCGGAGAGGACTCGACATGGTCTCTTGGCATTCCTGCATCAAGGATTGACGGCAGCGCAATCCCTGTATTCAGGTATGCCGGGGAGGAGTTCGATAGTACGGTAATTTCGGTCTCAGGCTCGTCAGAAGGAGGTATGGAATTCGGATCAATACTCCTAATCGCTATTTTGGCGCTTGTAGTACTTGGCGGCCTCGTCTACTTCTTCGTGGAATTTGAGGTCGAGGAGGACGAGATGCTAGAGGGTACAGCGGAGGCTCATCAGGATGCAGATGAGCCCGAAGACCCCTACGCTTGGGCGAAGGATATCGAATCCGGTAATGTGGAGGATGAAACCGAACCCACTTCCAGACTCCAGAAGCACGATGATCACCCGGGGTGGTTGTGGGATCCCGATATCCAAGAGTGGGTGCCCGATCCAGAGTATCAACAGCCATGATTCATTTCAGGCGCGCCTCTCACGAAACTTCTTGTGTAGATGATTACGCTCGACAAATATGACAACCATGGCAGTCACCCGACCGGGGGTTCAAGAGCGGATTCTGCTTCACCTCAGGGACTATGTCGATCATACAGACAAGGTCGAGGTCCCTTTCGCGCTCTCTCAGATGGGGATAGCCAATGCGGTTGCCATAGCACGCTCTAATGTACCCCGTGCAATCGCAGGAATGCGCGAACAGGGTCACCTTATCGAGAGGCAGGCCCACGTCTCTGGTGTTTCTCGCAAGCGCAAAGCGTACTTCCTTACTGAAGAAGGAACTAGAATCGCTGATGATATCTGGGCCAAGGTCAGCACTCAGAAGATTAGGATGATTCATCCCGATGGCCGCTCGGAGACAATGGAGTTGGGGCAAGCGCTTGAATCCACAGATCTGCCACTTAGACACGTAGACTTCCTCAGATATCTGGATGACACAGGGACTGTCGATCTTTCTACACTTTCTCCAGAACTAATCGAGAGAGACTTATCCAAGCACATAGAGAAGCAACTTGTGACTTCACTCAATGACCTCCCTAGGACAAGACGCTTCTTCGGAAGAGACGATGAGTTGGAAAGCATGGTGAACCTGCTTGAAGATCATTCTAGCTCCATTTTAGTACCTGGCATAGCCGGAATCGGCAAGACCGCCTTGGCTGGAAAACTCCTTGAGAGATTTACACATAGGCGCAACCTTCTCTACCACCGCTGTCAGGACTGGGAAGGGTCGAGAGCATTCTTTGAGGTAACCTCAGAGTGGTTGTCCGCTCTAGGCTACAATGACCTTTCCGATTACCTAGCCGCTACTCCTGTCCCTCAGGCGACGATGGCGGTGAATCTGATTCTAGAAGGCCTAAAGGGCACTCCCGCACTAATTGTGGTCGACGATCTCCACAAGGTAGGAGACGAGACCCTGATTTCCGCCCTCAGATCACTTACCGTCAGGATTCCCGAGTTGGAAGAAGTGGGCTTGGTGATGTTCTCTAGATCATTCAAGATGGTTGTTCCTGAGTCCGACTCGACAGGTCGCATAGTTACTCTTGTGATGCCTCTAGAAGGATTGGACCAAGATTCCAGCAGGAAGATTCTCACTGCCATGCCAAACATCGACGTGACTCAGTTCCTGCACATCTATACACTCTCTAGAGGTCACCCATTAGTCCTGGAACTGATTAACAGAGGCAATGTCGGAGAGACATTCCACGCCACACTAGAGGCTTTTGTTGAGCAAGAGATATTCAGCAGATTATCTGGTCCCGAGAAGAGACTTCTCGGAGCTATTGCCGTATTCAGGGAGCCAATGCCTTTGGAGTCAATCAGCGCTTTGGATACCGACACCGAACTCCTTGACAGTCTAGTCGAGAAGGGCTTGGCTAGACAGGCAGATAGCAATCATTACGATGTCCACGACTTGGTGCGGGAATTCCTGACCCGATCAATGCAAGATTCCCTGCGCCAAGAGTTGCACAGTAACGCGAAGGAATGGTACAGGACTCGCAGAGAGACTGCTGCAGACAGGATTGAGTACATCTACCACCTTAACGAGTCCAGCAGCACCGAAGATTTGGCCGAGGTACTCTCCTCCGAGGGACACGGTCTCGTCAAGGCAGGACACACCGAATTACTTGGTATTCTCAGATCACTTGAGAGAGAAGGTTTCGATGCCAGAATCTGGTGCATAATCAGAGAACTCAGAGGCGATATCCTGTCCATACAGGGGCGCTGGGACGAGGCCGAGTCCGAGTACGATGCGGCAATCCCGATTGCCCGCAAGAACACCATGGCCGAAGAACTCTCACGACTACTCTCTGCCAGAGCCGACATAGCAGTCAAACGCGGCGCAATGGATGATGCATTGGAGATGCACCGCAAGGCGCTAGAAATTCAAATCAAGTTGAGGGACTCCGTGGGGGCTGCACGCTCATACAACAACATGGGTTACATCTTCAGGCGTAGGAGAGATACTAGACACGCCT
>CAXEUQ010000122.1:0-3818 GCA_963999425.1 uncultured Candidatus Poseidoniales archaeon
TTTGATTTTGATGACATTTTGATGTGGGCCATCTGTACTGAGTAGTACTCCTTTATCTCGCATCATGTCTACAATTCTGGCCGCCTCTTCTGCTGCAGGCTCCTTCGTCTCTCTATCTTTGACCAACTCAAATCCAAGGAACAGTCCTCTTCCTCGAACATCTCCAATGATGTCGTGCTTGGCTTGCAGCTCCTTGAGCCCGGCCATGAAATGCTCTCCTAACTCGGCCGCTCTTTCCATCAGCCCGTCCTGCTCTATACAATCCATCACTGCCATTCCAATTGCACATGATACAGGATTACCACCAAATGTCGAGAAGAATTCCATCTCTTCGAATGAGGATGCAATCTCGGGTGTTGTGAACACTGCAGCCATTGGATGGCCATTGCCCATCGGTTTGCCCATCACCACGATATCGGGCACCACTTCATGCTCTTCGAAAGCCCACATGTGAGTCCCAACTCGGCCGAATCCGACCTGGACCTCGTCTGCTATACAGAGTCCTCCTGCTGCACGAACATGCTCGAATGCATCTGCAAGATATCCTTGTGGAAGAGGAACTTGGCCGGCACAAGAAAGCATTGACTCGACTAGGAATCCAGCAATAGGGCCAGCATCGGAAACAATCTCTCCCAACTCTGCAGCATAGTCTCTATCTCCTCCTCGATAGGTATCTGGGATAGGAACAACATGCACCCAAGGCTCTGGCTCTCCCTTTCCTCCCTTGCCTCTGAACTTGTAAGGGCTGAGATCAATCAGCATCCCTGTGTGTCCATGATATGCGCCCTCAACTACCACCATGTCGTGGGCTCCGGTGTGGGCGCGGGCAATCCTCACCGCTAGCTCGTTAGCCTCACTTCCCGAGTTTACGAGGAATCCTACACTCAAGGAATCAGGTAGCGTATCAGCGATCCTACCGAGGTATTCGGTTAGTCCGTCGTAGACATATCTGGTGTTGGTGTTGAGAAGTCCCATCTGCTTTGCACAGGCTTCTGTTACTCTGGGGTTTGAGTGCCCGACATGACTGACGTTGTTGACTAAGTCGAGGTATCGGGTGCCATCTGAAGCATACAGGTACTGCATACTGCCGTGGGTGATGTGCAGAGGTTTGCCGTGGGCTATCGAGAGTGCTTTGCCCAAATGCGCCTCGCGCTGCCTCAGTAACTCCCCAAGCCGGTCTTCGGGTTGCTCAGTCATCGAAGACCTCGATCTCCACATTGCGCTTCACTAGGTCGGTGAATCTAGAGGTGTAGCGGGTCGCTCTGACCACGTGGTTGTCTATCCAGTGGTAGTTGCCTCCTCTGGGTTTGTCCATCAGTAGTGAGTGGTAGCGGAAGCCCTTCTCGTCCAGCCACTTCTCTGTGACCTCGCGGTGCTCTTCTGTCCTTGCTGTGAAAAAACAAATCTGGTGTCCTTCCTCATACCATCCATTGATTGTCTCAATCGCATCAGGGTAAGCCTCGGCTGTGGCCATCCTGTGCGCCTCCTCGTTGGGAATGTCTTCGCCCACTGTCCCATCGATGTCGATTAGGTAGTTCTTGACGCCCTCGGGCAGACCTGGGCTGATATGCGCCCCGGTCTCGTCGGTCTGCTCGACTAGGTCCATGCCGCATAACGATGCTAAACCGTCCATAATGCCTCCCTCACCCACTCCTGTTTGCGGAAGCGGGTTCCCGGATTCCGAATCATTCTTGAATGGCATGTCAACGGCGATACCGTGCCCGGAGCCTACGACAGAAGCCGTCGCGAGGCGGTTGTGCGCCGAATCTCGCCCAACTTCGACAAGGCACTTTCCGCTTACTTCGGCACACGCACACCCGATCCGGTGGCCGCCCAAGGCTCACATGACGCCTATGTCATGGCCCTCAAGGCACACGGCACCGATGTCGAGGTACTGGACGCACTCGAGACTCACCCTGACTGCTGCTTCGTCGAGGATACCGCTGTCATGATTGACGGTAAGGCGCTAATCAGCAACCTTGGCGCTCCGAGCCGCGTTGGAGAGGAGGTAGCAGTTGCCGAGTATCTTGGCAAGAGTGCTGAGATTATTCGCATGCCAAAGGGTGCGACTCTGGATGGAGGAGATGTGGTGTTCTTCGATGATAGGTACCTCATCGGTCTTTCAACTAGGACCAACCGGGCCGGAGCTGACTTCCTAGCCAGCCACGTCAAGGAGGAGGGTTTTGGAGTCGAGATGATAGACATCCCACTCTCAACCCTGCATCTGACCACCGTATGCTCGTCCCCGCGTGAGGGTACTATTGTCGCAGCACAGGGTCATCTCAAGGAGAGCCAAATCTCTCATCTAGCAGAAGAGATTCTGTGGGTTCCCAACTCGGACTCGTATGCAGCCAACACCATCGGCTACTCTGGTGACCGGGTAATCATCGCTGATGGTTATGCCACTACAAGGCAAGTTATGCTGGATGCGGGCTTCTCAATCACTACCGTGGACATGGATGCAATCAGGCAGGCTGATGGTTCACTGACTTGTCTTTCCGTATTCAACCAGTGATTCTAGGATAACATCATAGGAATCCACATGGTGGCGTGACCATGCACATAGCAGGTAAGATATTCCTTGTTTTAGGGGCGTTGTTGCTCTTAGGCGGAGGCGCAATGACGATTGGGGGAGGAAGCACTCTAGAAGATGTAGGACAGTGGGATGTTGAAGGAAAGAGTGAGTTTGAGGGGCCTAGTGGTGAGTGGTACCACGATGCCTCAGATTGGATGATCATCTTCGTTACCGATGATGTTGACTGTGAGTCTTTCAGTGTCACATACACCGCAGAGAATGGATCTACAGGGTACGACCGCGACGGAGACGGTGTCGAGGACGAGAGTTACTTCTTGAAGGAGGAATGTGGAGACGATGGGATGTCAGTTAGCCACGGTGATGACCCTGATGGATTCTACAGCGTTGGCTCGTTCACAGGGGAAAAGGGGTCATATGACGTAGAAGGAACACACGGATTCTACACAGTTCCTGCCTTCGAGGTAATCGGTGAGGAGCTCGGCGAGGCAGCAGGTGGCTTTTTTGCCATACTAGGTGGGAGTATGATATTCGGTTGCGGAATCTGCTCCTTGATTTTAGGTGGTGTACTTGCACTGGTTCTGAAGGACCCACAACCCCCTACCCAGATGCAGTAAGCGTCATCTGACCGAGGCATTGAACACGAAGTCTACGCTCGCATGGGCGTGCGCTCGCGAAGCGGTATCGCCCTGCTGCTGGTCACGGTGATGGTATCAGCCCCGCTTGGGGGTTGTCTTTTCACTGAGGAAGAGGCCAGTGCTAGTGCTTCCTCCCTCAGTGTCACTCCAGAAGTCCTAGAGGCTGGGGTTTTCCAGTCAGTGGAGTTGAGTGCCAAGGCTGCTATGTCCGTGTACATCCCATACCTCGTCATTGATCCTGAGACTGGATTTGTCCAGAATTCCACTGTCCTCGACCTATCGTCGGGGTCGTCCGCCACAATCGAGATGTTGGCTCCCCCACGAATCGAAAGTGTCCTGATGCTGGTGGGAGAGAAGGGCCGAGACCACTGGCCGGTGAGGGATGCCAACGAGTCGTGGATGACCTGGTTTATGCGCGGGGGTGATACGGCCAAGGATGGTAACGGAGTGGAGCGGGTGCCTCACTCAGAAAACTCAACTCTGGATACCATGAATCACAGTACCGACAACGGTGGTAGAGTTTCAGTGAAGACAGTCAACTCGATTCGAGCACAGACGGTTGGCGTCGAACAGGGTGGTGTTCACTCGAGCGGCCTGCTGCATGGCAGGCTTGTTTACGAACGTCTGCACGAGATTACTGACCCCAG
>CAXEUQ010000123.1:0-3783 GCA_963999425.1 uncultured Candidatus Poseidoniales archaeon
AGAGGCAGAAGTCGTTGTTGCTGGGGGCATGGAGAACCTGTCTCAGGCACCACATGTGCTGAGGGGTGAGAGAACAACTCACAAGTTGGGCAGACCGCCTCAAGAGGGCTACGTCTTGACCAAGGACATGGAGGACTACTTTTTCACCAATCTGATTGACAATACCTGCGACTCGTTCATGGCACAGACCAGTGACAGACTATGCCACGATGTGGGTGTGACCAGAGAACAGGCAGATGAGTTTGCAGCCCTCAGTCATTCCAGAACTGAACATAGCATCGACTCAGGTATTTTCGAATCCGAGGTGGTCGATGTCGAGACTCCAGATGGGACGGTCACCGCGCAGCACGAGGACCACTTCGTGCGAGGCACAACAGCCGAATCACTCTCCGGCCTCAGGCCGCACTTCGGGCCGAATTCCCTCGTCACCGCTGGAAATGCTTCGGGAGTCGTTGACGGCGCAGCAGCAGTAGTCCTGAAGTCAGCAGAGAGGGCTGCTGCAGACGGAGACGAACCTCTAGCGAGAATCGTCGATTGGGGCATCGTCGGACTCGACCCCTCAATCATGGCCTATGGTCCAGTACCGAGCAGCAGACTCGCTCTAGAGAGGGCTGGCCTGAACATCGAGGACATAGACAGATGGGAGATTAACGAGGCATTCTCCGGCCAAGCAGTAGCGTGTATTCACGAACTAGGCCTAGATGTAGACAAGGTCAATGTCAACGGAGGTGCAGTCGGCCTAGGTCATCCCCTTGCAGCGACTGGAACTAGGCTGGTGCTGACACTGGCTCACGAACTGAAGCGCAGTGGTGGGCGTTACGGCATAGCCACCGCGTGCATCGGTGGCGGACAGGGAATCGCGGTAATTATCGAGTCAATTTGACCGATTTTTTCTCATATTACGCCGTAGGAGGGATTATCCCTTATTGTTCATAGCACAGAATGATAACATGGCAGAGCACGTCGTAACCGAGCACATCAAAGGAACAGGACACCCAAACGCAAAAAGAAGCCTTCTGAAGACTGTAGTTTGGAGAGTAATAGCTACGACTGATACATTCATTCTAGCATTTTTCTTCGCCTCCCAATCAGAAGTATGTGCAGGGCATGAGGTCGAACTTGCAGCTTCGATAGCCGGATTCGAGGTATTAACCAAGATGATACTCTACTTCCTCCATGAAAGAGCATGGAGCCGAGTCGATTGGGGCTTAGAGGATGTCGATGTGGATGAAAAGGAACTGAAACTTCGACCGATCCATTGAGATGAGAGAAATTCCCGTCGCAGTTTGAGGGTTCGAAAATTGCCATCCTCTTGGATGGGCGACCATTCAGGTTAATTGGGATGCCAATGCCGCTTCGCACTGTTACCATGGGGTGGGATGGCTCTAGGAGCTTCGCGGAGGCCTTGTGCTTGAGCGTCAAGCAGCCTTCACCAGCACGGGGCCCCGTGCTGCCGTCCATAGGCAAATAGGTACGACGAGGTGATTGGGATGGATTCAAGAAAGCGCACCTTTGTCAAGACTCTACTGTGGAGATTCATTGCGAGTGGCACAACAATGTTAGTAGTGTTTACATTGTCAGGAAATATAGTATTGGGGTTTACAGCTGCGGCAATAGGCATCCCTCTGAAACTGATCATGTATTACTTCTATGAGCGATTCTGGATGACGACGGTTGAATGGGGCAAGGTCCCAGATGTTCCCTCAGAACTTACAGTTAAGGATGTACCATCAGGCTCTTCAGGTATGCCTAGAGGAACTTTTGCACCGAGATTACGCAGCCCATGATCAAAACTCTCACTCGGGTAGGAACCAATGCTCTTTCTTCGGTGAGAGCGGCCTCTTCATCCACAATGGGCGCCGCTCCCCACGCGGATGAGTCTCGCGCTCCTTAGCCATCTCATTCCAGCGCTTGTAGTACTCGAATGACTTCTCAGTATCGACTTCCACATCACCGTATTTCTCATCCTTTGTAGGGCGACTCAGTGTGACCTTCTGCAGCCAACAGTGCGCCCCACTGATAGGGTCGGGCTGCACAGCGTGAGTGATGTTCTGATGCACTCCTCCGTCTCTCCACCAAATCCTGTTGGTGTCAGGATCCTCGGACTCCCAGGGGGAGACTCCAGAAACGGTTCTCATTCTCTGCTTGCCATCTCCGATGTCTTCGATTTGAACTTCATTGCTCAGGAATCTGTTACCTTGGTCTTGTGAACGCCTCCAGCGCCCGATATGGTGAGAGCACCCGACTACTCCAGGCTTGATTCCCTCAGTGACCCAGACCTTGTCTACAAACCAGCCAATCTCAGTCTCTATCTTGAGCAGGTCTCCTTCCGAGACTCCCAGTTTGGCAGCATCCTTGGGGTGAATCCAGATTGGATTACGGTGACCTATCTCGACCAGCCACTTTGCATTGGCTGACCTTGAGTGGATGTGCTGCGGTAGGCGGAAGTTGGGAAGCAGGCAGTACTCGTCCTCTCCCTGAAGGTTGTCCGGGTGGACGTGGCTGTGGATGCGATAGTGGGGAATCGCATGTTCCGGATAACCGAACTCTACCATGGTGTGCGAGTACAACTCCTGCTTACCACTAGGAGTAGGCCAGCCTTCCTGCTCATGCTTGGAGTAAGTCGATTCCTCAATCAGGAAGGCACCGTGCTTGCGCATGTATCCCAAAGCATCGAGGCCTTCCTCCGCTGCTGCCTCCGGAAGTCCCGGGACACGCTCGAAGGTGTACTGGTAGTACTCATCGATGGTAATCTTCTCGCCTTCTCTGTACGGGCTCATGAAATGCTCGCGAATGCCCATAGTGCCGTCGTCGATGCGCCATGACAACTCGTTCCAGAACTCATCCTCCTCCCAAACCTCTCCGGGGTTGACCTCACTCGTGAACTTGACATCCTTTCCTTCTCTACGTGCGAACTCTCGCAGTACAGGTTGGCGGAACGCCACCCACTTCCCTGCTGATGTGGCGTACGAGTTGATGTCGTGGCGTTCCGATGCGTGACCCATTGGCAAGACGTAGTCTGCGAAGAAGGCAGTCTCATTCCAAGTAGGAGTCAGGGCGATGTGGCAACCGATACTATCCTCGTCCTCGAGCATCCGCATCCATGAGAACCCGTCCGGATAGGTCCAGACTGGATTGAAGACCCGTGTGAAGTAGACGTCGATCTCACCCCTACCGTCCCTAATCAGATGCGGCAGGATATGACTCATCTCGTAGTGGGCCAGCGTGTACTCGGGAGGGAAGTGCAACTCATTCCAGCCGTCGGGGCCACCCGGTTCATCGAACAACTCGGGGCTGAATTTTGACCAAGAGTTCGGTGATGTACCTCCTTCTGTCCCAACACTTCCTGTCAGTACATTCAGCAGATGCAGGGTACGAGCGACCTGCCAGCCTCCCAGATTTCCAATCGCAGCGGAGCGCCAGACGTGCGTACTCAAGCGACTTCCAGAATTTGCCACAGCCTCTCCAGCCTCAATGACCTGTTCTACAGGGATGCGACACTCGGAGGCTGCGAACTCTGGCGTGTATTCGGCGTACTCTTCCAATAACAACTCAATGAACCGCTCGAAGGTGCGAGGTTCATCCGGGTGGTCGGCAGCGAGCCAATCCTGCCAGTTTACCCAATTCTCCAAGAAGTCGCGGTCGTACAGACCCCGCTCGAGTATCATCTTCGCCCAAGCGAGAAATAGAGCCGGCTCGGAGCCCGGCCAAGTAGGGAGCCAGTGGTCAGCCATCGATGCGGTATTGGATAATCTGGGGTCGATGACAATCAGCTTGGCACCG
>CAXEUQ010000124.1:0-3782 GCA_963999425.1 uncultured Candidatus Poseidoniales archaeon
GAGCCCGAACTGGTTCGGCACTACACTTGGCTCTCACAGAGGAACTTTGGCATAGACACCGGATTCTATCCACTGGGCTCTTGCACGATGAAGCACAACCCGAGAATCAACGAGAGGATTGTCCAGCTGCCGGGTATTGACAGGATCCACCCACTTCAGCCCGAACATCAAATCCAAGGTCTGCTGTCAATCTTCTACGAGATGCAGGAAATGCTCGAGGTCTGCTCTGGCATGGATCAAGTCACCTTACAACCGGTCGCCGGAGCACAGGGCGAATTCACAGCGATTCGCTGCATTCAGGAGTTTCATCGTAGCATCGGCGAGGACCACCGCGACAAGGTCATCGTGCCCGACTCAGCTCATGGCACCAATCCAGCTTCTGCAGCTATGTGCGGCTACGATATCATCGAGATTCCCAGTGCAGAAGACGGACGCCTCGACCTAGATGCCCTCAGGGCGGCCGTGGGAGAAGATACCGCGGCGATGATGATTACCAACCCAAGCACGCTGGGTATATTTGAGCCCGAAATTGCCGAAGCAGCAGAAATCGTACATTCTGCGGGCGGCCAGATGTACTATGACGGTGCCAACTTCAATGCGATTCTGGGCAAGACTGACCCGGGCAGGATGGGTTTCGACGCCGTGCACTACAACCTGCACAAGACATTCAGTCAGCCCCACGGAGGAGGTGGGCCGGGAAGCGGCCCTATTGGAGTCAAGTCACACCTCGCAGACTACCTACCTTCTCCTTTGGTAGACCGTGAATCGGCCGAAGACGGAGGAGCAACCGGGGATGGCTACAGATACTTCTGGCGCACTCCTGACAAGAGCATCGGCAAGGTGCAACAGTGGCACGGTAATGCTGGAGCAGTGGTACGCGCGTGGGCATTCTACCGCCGCTATGGTCGCGAGTTGGAACTGATGAGCGAGCATGCGGTTCTCAATGCGAACTATCTGCGTCATCGAATCATGAATCCCGACTCTGATACGTTGGCAGACATACCTGCTATGCCCTCCGACGGGGCTCCGGCTGAATTAGTGAAACATGAGTTCACGCTCTCCATGCAGCCACTCAAGGAAACCACAGGAGTCACAGGCAAAGATGTAGCAAAGAGACTGCTTGATTACGGTTACATGTCGCCCACACTGTACTTCCCGATGATCGTCCCCGAATGCCTGATGATAGAGCCGACTGAGACCGAGAGTCGCGAGGTTCTGGACAAGTTTGCAGATGACTTCCTAGCCATTCTTGCAGAAGATCCCGAAGTGGTGATTACCGCCCCTCACAACACCGATGTAAGAAGGGTCGACGAGGTCTGGGCAGCACGCAACCTCATACTGAGACATCCTGGCTCCGAGTAGCGAAGAAACAAGACCAGCAGGCCCACCCGCAGTTCATGCAGGCGAGCCAAGACCATCTCTGGTTGTCCGGAGAACCTAGTTGGGGCAGTTCTGCCAAACAGCCTTCTGTAGGCGATGATTCAGATCTGCCTGAGTCTTGGCCGACCCCTTCAGACGATTCAGCGAAGGGATGGTTGCGCCAAACTCTCAGGCCAGTAGGCACCAGATTGCTGCTGCCAATGTCTTGGTCCCCTTTCTTCCTAGTCATCACAGCAGTACCTCTCGCTCTTCCAGATAGGACTCCAGTAGATGATCAGACGTCTGCAGCTGCCTTCTTCGCCATGTCATGGCTTCTCATCATAGTGCCGCTATACCTGATTCGCTCATCCCAACCCACTTATGTGGGTTCTATACACACACTTCCATTCGACTGGCTCACATTCGTAATTGCATGCGCAGTATTCGGGTTGCACGTATCCATCCACCCGGCCTTGGGATGGCTGTCGTATGCTATATTCTGGCTTGCATGGTTCCGCACCTATGCAATGGTCAGGGATGTAGCCATCAAACCGTCCGGTAGGTGGCTTCTGCCCGTTGACTCTTCGAATTGGAAGACCACACAGGCTCTGCGTGACGGCTGGGATATCGATTCAGAGTTCTGGACCACTGGGCCTATCGCGAAATTGAATGTGGATGCTGGCAAAATCACTCTGACAGGAGTCAGCAGGGGAGAGAATCGGTTTGTCGCAATTGCTCTGATTGATCCCTCAGGATTCGTTCACGACCCGTTCGCAGACGACCACTCAAGCAGGGTGCTGTACGAATCGCAAGTGGTGATTACAGGCGTGGATTGGCCCTCTAGGCTACTGCCTTCGTGAGACAATCCGGACGGCAGGCATTTGAACCGACTACCTCCCGCTGAGTCATGGACATCTGCATCCTGCTGGGTTCCAAGTCCGACCTACCAATCGCCAACAAGTGCACAGCCGTGCTGACGCAGTTCGGCATCTCACACGAGGTCAGAGTGGCTTCTGCCCACAGGGCCCCGAAGTATCTTGAAGGCGTTGTTTCAGCGGCCATCGAGGATGGATGCCAGATCTTCATCTGTATGGCGGGAATGGCCGCTGCTCTCCCTGGAGTCGTCGCAGCGATGACCACTCTGCCTGTGATTGGAGTGCCAGTCGGTGGCAAGGTCCCGTACGACAGCCTTCTTTCAATTGTTCAAATGCCACCTGGAATGCCCGTGGCCACCGTAGGGGTGGATAGGGGAGACAACGCTGGAGTACTGGCAGTGCAGATACTGTCTCTTTCCGATTCAGAACTAGCTTCCGCTTATGCAGACTGGCGTGTAGCACGCACCAATCAGGTAATCGCCGATGACGAGTCCCTAAGGGAGTGATTCGGTGCAAATCCAGTTCCTCGTGGACGAGGCGGTAGAAGCACTGCAATCGCAGATAGACGATACCGCAATTATCGCCTGTTCCGGGGGAATCGACAGCACTGTCGCTGCAGTTCTAGCACACCGTGCAGTCGGAAGCATGCTGCATTGCGTCTATGTCGATACAGGCCTGATGCGTTTGAATGAGTCGGAGGAGGTAGCAGGCATGTTCGCAGACTTGGGAATTGACCTCAAGGTAGTAGATGAATCTGAGAGATTCTTCAATCATCTCTCAGGTGTAACAGACCCGGAGGAGAAGCGCAAGGTAATCGGTGAGCAGTTCATCCGTGTCTTCGAAGAAGAGCAGGACGAGTGTGGGGCGAAGTTCCTCGTGCAGGGCACCATCGCTCCCGATTGGATTGAGTCGGGCGGCGGTGAGAGAGATGTCATCAAGTCACATCACAACGTGGGTGGTCTGCCTGAGGATGTCGAGTTGAAGATCGTAGAGCCACTGCGCGAGTTCTACAAGGACGAGGTCAGGGCTATCGCAAGGGAGTTGGACATTCCCTCAAGCGAGCGCCAGCCTTTCCCGGGCCCTGGCTTAGCAGTCAGGGTTCTGGGCGAGTTGACCCCTGACAGGGTGGAGGCATGCAGAAAGGCCTGTCATATCGTAGAGACCCATCTTGAGGCTGCCGCCCAGCGCGGCGAATGCGATTTGCCGTGGCAGTACTTCGCAGCCCTGCTCCCTGTCCGTAGTGTAGGAGTCCATGGAGATGTGCGTGTACACGGCGAGACAGTGGTGGTCAGAGCGGTGACTAGCTTGGATGGAATGAGTGCCAGATACTCTGAGATTCCGCACGGAGTTCTAGCCGCAATCAGCACTGAGATTACCAACTCTCTGAAGGGCCAGGTAAATCGAGTAGTGTATGATATCACTCACAAACCACCGGGCACAATAGAGTGGGAGTAATCCGATTCTTTGATGAAGGGTGGAGCCTGCCGCGAGTCAGGCCGACATAGCTTAGTTGGTGGAGCGGCGGACTGTTAATCCGCAGGTCGCAGG
>CAXEUQ010000125.1:0-3750 GCA_963999425.1 uncultured Candidatus Poseidoniales archaeon
TCTTTACTACCATCAGCCCTCACCGCCCAGTGCATCCTCGAGAGCCTGTGTGACATCCACCGGTGAGCCTTTGCGGCTGCGGGCGGGATCGACCCCGTCCTCACCGTACTCGAACTGGATGATTCGGTTTGCAGTATTGCGCACCGAATTCATCCCATCATCTGCTACCTTCAGATCGTCCATGGCGTTGATGAGTCTCCTCTGCATGTAACCGGACTTGCTCGTCCTGACTGCAGTGTCTACAAGGGACTCTCTTCCCGATACAGATAGCATGAAGAACTCAGTAGGCTCAAGTCCACGCTTGAACGATGAGGAAACGAATCCCTTCTCCTCTGCTCCCTTGACTCCTCTCTGGAAGTGAGGAAGCACACGGTCCTGATAGCCTCGTTCAAGACGCTTTCCACGCACCTTGGGCTGTCCGATCGAGCCAGCCATCATGGCTAGGTTGTCCATTGAACCCCTAGCACCGGAGACTGCCATCATCACAGCAGGATTGTCAGACCCGAGGTGCTCCTTGGCTACCTCTCCGGACTCTGCCTTCCCTTTGTCGAGTATCTGTAGGATATTCTCCTCCAGAGTTTCCAACGGGGTGCGTCCGGGTCGGGTCTCATATCTGCGACCGTCCTTTCCGAATTTCTCCAACTCCGCGTCGACCTCCTGGCTGGCTCTCTCGTTAATCTCTGCAATCTCGGCCTTGGCCTCAGGTGGCAGGTCCTCGTCATCAATTCCCGTGGTGAAGCCCATAGCAGAGCAGATTGCGATAGTCATCTTGGTCATGCGATTGAGGAACTCCGCGCCAGCATCCGAGCCGTGAGTCTGAACCACTGCGTCAAGAAGTCGGCCATCCTCAGCGCCGATTCCCCTCTTGTCTATGGTGCCAGAGACATTTCCATCTGAGACCATGACCTCGTCACCGGCCCTGCTGGTGTAGTTGAGTTTGAAACCGGACGGCACAATCAGACCGAGAACATCTGTTCCGCGATATCCAATCATGCCATTGCTATCGACCTCTTCGGGTAGTTCGCCTACCCAGCCGATTGCACCTAGAATCTCTAGAACGAGGTTCTTGGGCAGGATACGGTCACCGTTGGTAAGCAAATAAGCGCCCGAGATGTGGTCGTGGATTCCACCGATTACACTACCACCGTATCTTGGTGTGATGATATGCTCTTGGACTCGCATCAAGATCTTGGCTTCAGCACGTGCCTCCTCACTCTGGATGACGTGTAGATTCATCTCATCGCCATCGAAATCGGCGTTGTATGGGGTGCAATCTGCCAGATTGAATCTGAAAGTCTTGCCTGGCATGACTCTAATCTCATGCACCATCATAGACATCCTGTGAAGTGAAGGTTGGCGGTTGAAGATGGCGACATCGCCATCAATCAGGTGTCTCTCTACAATGACACCCGGCTTCGGGTTGCCATCTCTGTCGATAGTGCTGAGTCTGTCCTCTATCTCGGTTCGGTATGAGCCGCCGTATTCGTCTTCGACCTCGGGGCTGCCGCAGTGGGGGCAATGGACCTCGAGATGATCTGGGAAGTAATCATCGGGATTGGAGTGCTCCCACTTCCATCTATTGTGGATGATAGCCTTCGGGTCATCGTCAGCCAGTGATGCGCCTCTCAAATCCTCGCCACGCAGATTGTTCAGAGTAGCATCGAGGTCTACACCCCATTCCTCTTCTAGGTCGCCAATCGCATTCCTGCTCTTCTGTCGCATCAACTCAAGCCCAGGCAGGAAGTTAGGAGCTGGAAGGACCTCATTGAGGTCTGGTCTGAAACCGGTGTACGGTTCGTCTTCGCTACCGGAATGGCACTCGGGATTGAGGCACCTGAATCCGGCCCAGATATACTTGGTCCGATCTGTGATTCTGACTCTGAAACTGTCTCCGCGCATGATGTAGTTGACACCTGGGTGGACATCTGGCCCCCTGAGAATCATCTGGCGCAGTTGCTCTCTGTTCCTGCCAGTGACACGAATTGGGACTGTAAGCTCCTTAGCCGTCTTCTCAGGCACACCGACCTCATTGATACCGAGGTTAGGATCTGGACTGATGACGGTTCTAGCACAGAAGTTGACGCGCTTTCCAGAGAGATTGCTGCGGAAGCGTCCCTCCTTGCCCTTCAGGCGCTGTGCTAGCGTCTTCAGGGGTCGACCGGAGCGGTGTCTTGCGGGTGGAATGCCACTTGTCTGGTTGTCGAAATAAGTGGTGCAGTGGTACTGCAGAAGTTCCCAAAGATCCTCGACAATCAGTTGAGGAGCTCCGGCGTCACGGTTCTCACGCAGGCGCTGGTTGATTCTCAGAACATCAACCAACTTGTGAGTTAGGTCATCCTCAGAGCGGTCACCACTGTCTAGTGTGATTGAGGGACGAACCGTGATTGGAGGCACTGGTAGAACCTTCATGATGGTCCACTCTGGGCGGCTAGAATCCTTGTCCATACCAAGGAAAATCAGGTGCTCATCAGGGATTCTCTCAAGCCATTCTCTGATATCTCTGGCGTTGAGTTTGTGCTCGCCCTTCTCAGCCTTCTTCTCCTTGAAAGTCGAAGGCTTATCGAGGATAATCTTGCCCTGCTCGGAGCCGCAGTGCATGCAAATGGTTCTCTTCTTGCTACTGCACTCCTTCTCAATCTCCTTGATGATAGTCTTGAATTCCCTAGAGCCGACTCCATGCTTAATCATGATGTCATGAACACGGTCTCTGTAGTAGTCCTGTTCAGACTTCTCGGGGTCGAGAGGATGGGTCTCGAGAGAGCTGTGCAGAAGCACGTTGCTGCAGGTGTTGCAGGTAGACTTGAGCGCGGTCTTGATGAGGTTAGTGAAGCCGATATGAATAATCGGCAGCTCAAGGGCAATATGTCCGAAGTGGCTGGGGCACTCGTCGTGCTTATTGCCGCAGGTCTCACAGCGGATTCCCGGATCGATAACTCCCATCTTGGGATCCATCAGACCCTGCTTGAAGGCGTGTCCATCGTCCTTGTAGGTGTCAGCGGTCTTAATCTCCACAGATGACATCTTACGAATCTCGTTAGGATCCATCAGACTGAACTTAATCGATTCGATCCTCTTGGGAATCTTGGCTGCATCGCGCGCGCTCATCTTCGATCCTCCAGTTCCAATCGCATAGCCACTCCGAGACTCTTCATCTCGTCAAGTAGCAACTTGAATGCATACGAAGTCTGCACCTTGTGTACATCGGATCTTTCCCCGCAGTTGGGGCAAACCGTGGTTCTTCGCTTCCAATCATAGTAGGCTATATGGCCGCAACCTGATGTGTTGCAGACCATCATCTCCCAGCAATCAGACTCATCCAAGAGTCTGTCCTTGATTACCATCGAAGCTCCATGAGAGATAAGGCAGTCTCTCTCCATCTCGCCGAACCTCAGACCGCCCTGACGAGCACGCCCCTCAGTCGGCTGGCGAGTCAGAATCTGCACTCTTCCACGACTGCGGGCGTGCAACTTGCTGCTCACTAGGTGATGCAGTCTCTGATAGTAGATTACACCGACGAAGACGTCTGCGGTGTATGCCTCCCCTGTCTCACCGTTGGTCATAGATTCGCGACCTGTGTGGTTGAAGCCATTCCTGAGTAGGCCTGCTCTCAGCGAGTCTTCCTTCTCACCTGTGAATGCTGTTCCATCAATCTTCCTGCCTTCCATCGAGCCGACCTTTCCGCCTATCATCTCGAGAACGTGAGCCACAGTCATTCGCGAAGGAATCGCGTGCGGGTTGATAATCAAATCA
>CAXEUQ010000126.1:0-3715 GCA_963999425.1 uncultured Candidatus Poseidoniales archaeon
TTCCAGATACCATTGAGCAGCAGATAGGTACCGATTGGAGGGATCCGGACTCCGACGGCGATGGAATCCCCGATGGAGATGAGTGTACGTCGGAGTTTTGGGACATCGATTGTATTAACTCCGAAGGGGACCCTCTCAATTCAACAGACGGTATAATGGACAACCAACTCTACTTCACCGTCACCAATCTATCTTCCAATCTAGACTACAATATCACGAACTACTGGAGATGGCACACTTACGACTACTACACTGGGGTATCTTGGGGTGTGAATAACACACTGCTGGGTAATACCCAGATTGCCCCTGAATGGTCCACAACTCAGGGTGTCGCTGATCCCAGTTTCTGGGGCGTTAACGGTTCCGAGTTGAACTTATGGAAAATCGATTACCAAAGCGGAGTACTCGGGCCAGAAATTGAACTTATAGCCCCGTACAACTCTGTTAACTTCTCCAGTTGGGAAGACAGTAACGCCGGATTAAATTTCTCAAACTATACTCGCGACCTCATCATCGATCAGTCCTATGTCGAAACCTTGTTTGTCTCATCTCCCAGTGTGATTCTAGGGCCAGAGATTACTGGGAACTCTACACCTTTCTCAGGCAGTACCTATGCCTACGATCTTCCACAGAATTTCTTACTGAGGACAGGGACGTATGTCATTCAAGTCACAGAGACTGTGATTAATGAATCTGGAGCATTAACTGCATGGGACAAGGTATTAGCAATCCAAGACTATCTTGTGAATGGTAATGACACCACTACGTTCACTCTAAATCACGATGGTTCAGGAAGAACGGACATGTCTGAAAACTCTGAGATTGCACTTAAGGATGCTGATATCGCTCATTGGATCCTCAATTCAACGCAGGAAGGTAGTTGTGACGAATTTACATCAGTGTTCTCAGTTATGCTAAGAATCGCTGGGTTGCCGACAAGAAAGGTTACAGGATTCGCTGGCGGAACATGGACAGGGAAATCATTCGAAGTCTATGGTAAACACTTCACTTCTTGGGTCGAGGTGCACATGGAGGGGAATCAGAATCAGGGCGGCCTAGATATGGGATGGGTTCCGTTTGAGGCCTGTCCAGAGGGCTCTCCGGTAGAGATTATCCAAGCTGACTGGGGCCCTCTGTGGATTGAGAGGGACCTTTCTTCAGGAGATATATGGATGAACGGAACCATGCGTTTCGTAGACAATGCAACTCCCATCGATAATACCACCGTTGACCTATACCTAGTATTGACCAATCAGACGGGTAATGTCCCCGGAGGTGCAGCCGTTACCGAGCACCTCGTTGCCTCTGGCACTACTGATGAGAACGGTTCATTTACCCTCAACGGAACCCCTGCCGAAGTAATCGACCCCGGTTATGGGTCTCTAGTTCTGTATCTTCACGAGAGGGCCTACGTCTCATCTCAAGGTATCTCCCAGTCTTGGGATGTGAATATTTCCGATGACGTAACCATCAGCATCAGAGATCCAACTCCTGTGAACGAGCCCATGCTGGGGGCCGGAGTAGACACTCTGTTGACAGGAGACCTCTCTTGGGCCAGCTCACCTTTCACCGATCCTTCTCAATTGGATGAACTCCAAGTTATTCTGAATTACACCACTACTGTAGATGGCCCCATCAGTCTGATATCCAGCCTCGGGGCCGGAGGGTACTTTGAATTCTCAATCCCGATTAACGAGACAGAGCCGCTTGGACTGATTAACGCATCAATAGACTTCTACGGATGGCATCAGGACGACCTCAATAACGCCACAACTCCGTCATATCACGCCCGACCCAGTACTCTCGATTTCAACCTCAACATCACACCCGCTCCTAATCTGACCATCACTATTGAGGGCCCCGGAGTGAATAGCAGCATCTTGGATATCGATTCCAACATCTATCTGAATGGTTCTGTACTGAGCCGAGGGCCCAGTTCGGATCCACTTAATGGGACTCTTACATTGAAGATGAGGAGGGCAAATGCAAACGGACCTTACATCTCGCTCAAATCGTGGTACCTGAATGACAGCAATTGGTCCTCCTCTCCAGGGGAGTTCTCACTGACATGGCTATTCTCTGCCCAGAGCGTTCCACTGCCTGCCGGCGAAGTCCAAGTAAAACTGGAATTTGACTCAGATGGGTTGTATGCAAATGACCAAGCCACATTCACGGACCAATACGGAATCAGGAGTTATGTCGTATTCAATTACTTGATTGAACCTGTTCAGCGTGGCTCCATAACCGTCATCGAAGTACTGCTTACTGATCATACAAATTCCTCAGTCGCTAATTTCCCCGGCGACTATAATCTCGAACTTAACGGATCAGTAGTCTGGAACGCTACCGACCCCGTCGATTTGCCAAGGCTCGGCGTTCAATTCACACCTCCACAGGATATGTTTGCTGGCGATTATTCATGGGAATTGAACTACAATGGCTCCACCTGGCTACTTCCTGCATCTGCATCCGATACCATCAGAGTCCAAGGTCAAGCGAACGCCACGGTGCAATTGGGATTGGACTGGACGCCCAGAGGCTCAACGAATTGGGTTTCGGGATTCGCCAATGACATCTTCCACGACACTCCGATTTTGGGCAACAATTCCTCTGTCGTGGTGCGACTACTAGTCCCCTCAAATTTACCCGATTCACCAGATGGCTCACCCGCACCTCCCATCGTCAAGAGATTGGCTTCAGGATGGATTAACGAGACGACAGGTGAATACAATCTGAGTTTTGAGATGCCTCGGGGAGTCGGCTCCGGTGTATATGATATGGAAGTCGTTTTGGATTTCGAATCGACTCCACCAGCTGGAGGGGTGTTTTTCAAACTCGATGACGGTGCATTGTATGATGCAGGCATACAAACAGAGTTCGTTGTAGAGTCCTCACCTGAGAGCATAATCGTTGTCGCGGGTTCGACAATGCCGATTATTGCAAACATCTCAGATGTTGAAGACAACTCGTTATTGGAGGGCATTCTAACTCAGGTCCACTTCGATTGGGGAGGTCCTTCTCAGCAACTTCTCGAGAACCAGACTACTGGGGCAGACGGCGTAGCGGTTTTCTCTCCCACCATTCCGGCTGATACCGCGCCCGGTTACTACACTGTGCGCGTCCACGCTCCTGATGACATATCCGATCCTTTGACCAAGGGGGCTGGACGTTGGCTGGGGAATGAGAGTTTCGTTAATCTCACAGTCCAAGTAGCTAGTTTGGTACAGATAAACAGCATTCCTCCTGAGGTAACTGCAGGTCAGGCATTCATAATCAGCGGAACGGTTCTGGATGGGGTTGACAGCAACCGTTCAGTCGATGGTCCAATGGCCCTTGAGGTATTCTTCCTCGCGGATTCAAGCGAGACTCTGGTGAACAGTATCAACACCGCAAGCGATGGCAGTTTCAACATCTCAGTACCTACCGACCCGCTAGCCGACGGAGTGACCAGCGGAACAAAGACAGTCGTCGTCAGCGTAATCAACGGCAGTACCCCATTCTACCTCACCGGTACAGGAAACGCATCGATTCTCGTACGAGGAGTAACGCAGTTCGTCGAAAAGACTCCGATAATCAATACTGTAGCAGACCGAGGCTCATCAATTAGTTTCGGCGCCAGACTGGTAGAATCCAGTGACAACGACAGACAACTAGGAGGATTAACGATTGCAGCCAAGTTCCACGACACTTGGTTGCCTGAGATTCAGAACGGCGG
>CAXEUQ010000127.1:0-3712 GCA_963999425.1 uncultured Candidatus Poseidoniales archaeon
CCTCTGATATGCTTTGACGACATCACGTCGTAAGCCCCTCCATACGCCTTCCTCGTAATCACCGTCATCTTTGGGACAGTAGCTACGGCATACGCGTAGAGCAGTTTAGCTCCATGCCTGATAATCCCGCCCCACTCCTGACTTGCCCCGGGGAGGAAGCCAGGAACATCGACGAAAGTCAGGAGTGGGATGTTAAATGCATCACAGAATCTTACGAACCGGGCTCCCTTGATCGAAGCATCGATGTCGAGGCACCCAGCAAGTACATTCGGCTGGTTTCCTATAACTCCAATCGTGTGCCCTCCGAGTCTTCCGAATCCCACTACTATGTTACCAGCATATCCAGATTGGACCTCGAGGAAAGCCCCGTCGTCAAGAACTTCCTCGATTGCCATTGTGATGTCATAAGGATGGCTAGGATCTACAGGTACAAGTTCATCCAGACTGTCACAGATTCTGTCAAGAGGGTCTGAAGTCCCGGATACCGGAGGCTTCTCGAGATTGTTGGAGGGCATGTAACCTACGAGTTCGCGGACAATCGAAAGAGCCTCATCATCGTCCTGTGCTGTGAAATGAGTAACTCCCGACTTGGTCGCATGGGTAGAAGCACCTCCTAAGTCCTCGAAAGATACCTCCTCATTTGTAACCGTCTTAATTACCTCAGGACCTGTGATGAACATGTGAGCAGTCTTGTCCACCATAACGACGAAGTCAGTAATTGCTGGAGAATACACAGCACCTCCAGCACAGGGGCCCATGATTACTGAAATCTGAGGAATGACTCCACTGGCCCTTACATTTCGGAAGAAAATCTCCGCATACGAGCCAAGACTCGCAACCCCTTCCTGTATTCTCGCACCACCACTATCGTTCAGTCCGATGACCGGAGCTCCCGTTTTGAGTGCCATATCGAGGATCTTGCATATCTTCAGACCGTGCATCTCGCCAAGAGAGCCGCCATAGACGGTGAAGTCCTGAGCGAAGCAATAGACTACTCTTCCGTCAATGGTACCATGGCCACATACCACGCCATCACCAGGAATCACATTCCTGTCCATCTCAAAGTCCTTGCATCGATGCTCAACCAGAGTGTCAACTTCCATGAACGAACCATCGTCCAAGAGAGACTCAATCCTCTCACGAGCAGTCATTTTTCCCTTGGCATGCTGGGCCGAGACTCTGGCTTGCCCACCCCCTCCGGCTGCCTGGGACTTTCTGCGCCGCAAATCCTCGACTCGGTCTTCATTTACGCTCATAAGCGCTCAAGTCAGCAGAACCCCGCCAATGAGCATTCCCTTCGGGAATGTAGTCCTAATTTACAATCGGTTGCTTGAAGGCTCACGCCCGTCTGCCAGTATCTAGAAATGAAGGTCATAATCGCTAAACCGGGACTTGACGGTCATGACAGAGGGGCGAAAGTGATTGCACGCGCCCTGAGGGACGGAGGCCATGAGGTAGTGTACACCGGGCTGAGGAAGACTCCTGCGGAAATCGTCCGTGCTGCAATGGATGAGGATGCAGCAGCCTTGGGAATCTCTACACTATCGGGCGCGCACGATGTGCTTATTCCTGCTATCTGTGCAGGTCTAGTCGAAGAAGATCTAGGTGGAATCGTCGTCTTTGCAGGAGGCATAATCCCAGCATCTGATCGCAGCGCCTTGCATGAATCCGGAGTGAGGGCAATCTTCGGGCCGGGAACAAACACATCTGAGATTCTCGACTTCCTAAACGAAGTTTCTTCAAAGAAGGAGTCAGGAGAGCCTGTCGGTGTAGGGGAGAGTTCGCAATGGCGATGGGAGTGAGAGATAAGATCCTACACTCAGCCTTGCGAGGTAGTCGCAGAGACCTTTCTCGCTTGCTCTCGCTAATCGAGTCCGGGCAAGAGGTCAATATCTCAGCGCAGGACTCGTGGACACTAGGTGTGACGGGACCTCCTGGAGCAGGTAAATCATCGCTTATTGGCAATTTTGTGAACTATTGGTCTAGTAGGGGAGACAAGGTGGCAGTTCTCGCGGTAGACCCATCTTCACCGAACAGTGGGGGGGCCCTACTGGGGGACAGGATGAGAATGTCCTCTGCTGACTCTGGCGACTCCGTATTCGTCAGATCCCTAGCCACGAGAAACCATCCAGGGGGGTTGTCTGCGTACATCTCAACCATGATCGACTGTCTGGCAGCATGCGGCTGGGACAGGATAGTAATCGAGACTGTCGGATCAGGTCAGTCCGACTACCGAATCGCTGCATTCGCAGACAGGATTCTTCTCGTCGACGGACCCGATAGGGGCGATATAATCCAAGCAGAGAAGGCAGGTATAATCGAGCTTGCAGACATCATTGCAGTAAACAAGTCAGACATGGAAGGATCCGAGCAGGCGGCTGAGGCAATCCGCTCGTCTCTTTCTCTCGATAAGAATCCGCCACCTGTGCACTTGGTGTGCTCTCACAATGGCTCTGGCATCGAATTGATGATGGAGGATATTGACAACTGCGTTCCTGGAGCTAGAAGTAGGCTTAGAGCAAGAGAACGACTGATTTCAGCTTGGGATTCCCGACTCCTGAATCATCCCGATTTGAACGAGGTTCTCGACTCCTTTGAGACCGGAAGTATAACACTCCAAGAAGCCGTGGATTCACTAAGTCACTAGAGGTTTTAGCATGACAGAAGACGACTCACATGTGTTAGCAGACCATGTCGACCACTCCGTAGGCGGTTTCGGAGGTCATGCCTTCAGGCGCTTCACTCATGTATCAATGACCGCAATCCCATTCATCTACTATCTCTACGGGCAAGATGTAGCCGACATCATCTCTCTTGATTCAAAACAACTGGTCAGTATCATTTGCTTACTGATCGTTATTGCTGAAGTCGTTCGGCTCCGACTAGGAATTGTCATCTTCGGACAAAGGGAGTATGAGGCCGACCAGATTTCAGCTCTTGCATGGGGTGGCTTGGCGGTCTCTCTAGCCCTGTTGCTCGCACCGGGTGAAGGGGAGGGACTGGAAGCAGGAATCTACGGCATACCGCTCATAGTGGGGCTGACTATGGTTGACCCGGTCATGGGCGAGATAAAGAGGACCAAGCAGGACCTAAGACTAGCCATTTACGTCGGCCTCGCGGTGTCATATGCAGTCTGGTTGGGTTGCCACTTCTGGCTCGGAACTGAAATTATTGCAGCAATACTCCTAGCCCCATTGACAGTATTGGGTGAGTTGCCCAAAACCAAGGATATAGATGACAATGCCACGATGATCCTATTCCCCCTGACAGGCCTGATGTTACTGCTGCCCTTCCTGTGAGTGCGCCCCGTCATCTTTACAATCCGACTTTGGTTGGACAGCATGATGGCTGAGGACGAATCTGCGGGTGGAATCGTGGAATCATCGGTATCTCAATACGGTTACGTGGTAGTGTGGACCGTTGCTTCACTAGTCTCATTCGCTATCTTCTTCATTTACTTCTGAACGCCAGAATGATGAACCCCATCAAGGTCCATCGGTCGTGTGCGGCATTACTGGAATCCTAGGCAACGCGGATGCGTCAATCGCTTCCTCGATGTCCTTTGACAGGGTCAACCGCTCGTCGTGGTACGCCTCTCGGTCAAGCACACGGTAAGTACTCGTCATCACCAGTCCTTTGAGCAGGGTCGTGAAGACGGCCTCTTCCAACTCTTCGAGAAAGCGGTCTGCTTCGGCACGTTGGGTCTTCGGAA
>CAXEUQ010000128.1:0-3693 GCA_963999425.1 uncultured Candidatus Poseidoniales archaeon
CGCTCACGCAAGAACTGCCTCGAAGTTCGCCGCTCCAAACTGAACATCGAAGCCGCACCAGACACAATGAAAAATAAGGTGATGCCTATGACGGGAATCATCAGTGAAATGATTGCTGGAACCAATTCATCGTCGGGAAGAAAACTAACGACGAAGCCACCGCCTTCCAGTGGATCACCAGCCATGAACGACTCAGCCAGATAGTCGAGAGCTGTGCCGTTGATTACCAACTTGGGACTGCCAACTGAGTTAATCATCGGCCTGCCTGCTGCATTTCCTAGTACGAACAGGTTGCCCCCCTTGGAGCCATATCCGTAGCACTGCCCCACATCTCCGTGCACCACTAACTCACCGGCCTTGTGAATCTGGGCCACTTGATCCTGAGCATTACCGTGCATGGAGATGGTCATACCGTCACTGCCACTGCCCAGATAATCTCCCACCGAGCCTAGGACATCTATCTGTACGCTATCGGAATCAGGACCGAAGCCATTGCCGATGAATCGATGACCTTGACAGTTCACGACCACGAACTTGTTCCAGCCGGCCTTGTACAAGGAGACAAGTTCCAGAGCCAATGAGTCGGTCCCTTCAGGAGGATATGGGCGAGCATCCACTACAATTCTCTGAGAATCTGAAGAGGGTTCTGGGATGTGTCCGGGAGCCTTCTGGGCTGCAAACTCAGAACAAGGGTCGTGCTTGGCAGCAGAGATTATCGACACCAGAGTAGACTCAATCTGGTCGAGCCATATCGACCTCCTCAGTTCACCCGTGTCGTACCTCCTGTCTAGCAGTAGAGTGAGTAGTTGCCAAGCCCACTCGCGCCCTCGCGACTTAGAGAGGGAGGAAATCTGCTGAAGAGTCGCTAGCGCATCGGGCCAGTCGATGTGCGGAAGACCCTCGACTATCGCATCGAATGACTCAGATGGTACGGTGGAAAGCGAGAAGGGGGAGTTTTCAGATGCATGTCCCAATAGGAATTCTCCTCCCGGATGCGTGTCGACGACCTCGCCAAACTTGTTGGTCATCACCAGTTCCTTACCGCCGTCCTCAGACGGAACCACATCGAACAGGAAGGCGCCACCGTCTGTGTAAGAACCACCCCGCGCATTCCAGTACTCATCGGCTCGGCGCCAGAACCTCTTGTCTTCTGAGGCGAGGCTCTCAAGAACCGCATCGATTACTTGTTTTTCCGAGCCGCAGAATGCAATCGCGGCCTCGCCTCTCTGGTATGCGAATACCTGCGGCCTGAGCATGCTGGTGTCGGTGATTCCAATCAGCCTGTGAGTAGGGCCGTCTGACTGAGCGATGATGAAGAACCAAGGTCCATCGGGGCTGCCATGGATGTGGGTTCTCTGAATGGCCGAGTACACCTCCTGCTTCTCCTCGGGCAGCATGACGAAGTCGAGCTCACTGGTCGGAGCGAGGCTCTCAATGACGTTCTCCATGCTGTAGTTGTAGACCCTCCTGTGCAAATCGAAGGCCAGTGCGCCGACTTCGGTGTCGGTGAAGAAGAGTGGTTCCATGCCTCTTTGGGCGAGGTAGTCCTTAACCGAGACATAATTTGAGAAGTCGCCATTGTGAACTAAAGCGCAGTCTATTCCCTGACCGAACGGGTGGGCGCCACCGGGGTGGGTTACTCTGCCTCTGGTGGGGTACCTGTGGTGGCCAATCCAGACATGGGCAGTCATGTCGTCGAGCAGATAGAATCTGATGACGTCCTCGGCGTATCCAACGATCTTGAGAATCAGCATGTCTCTGCCGTGGCTGAGGACGAAGGCGTCGGTCCTACCGTCCTTGGCGTAGAACTCCACATTCAGGTTGTGAGTGTTGTGAAAGACGAACTCGTCTGAGGCGGACTTCCTGTCTTGGGGGTCGATTGGCCCATTCAACTTGGTCTCGATGAACTCGTCAATCGCGCTGTCTCTAGGTCTGACAAAGTAGCAAACCACGTCCGGTGGCCTTGTGTCGAGGTTGGGTAGGTCGCGCTCCCAAGTATCGAGAGTCCCCATCTCATGAGTGTGGTCGAGATGGAAATTCGGATGGATGAAACTCTCCTCGACTGCGTCCCTAACTTCTGGGTTTAGGTAGGCGATTGCATACAGGAATGAATTCGACAGTGTATTGGGGTCAACTCCTAACTGCTCCGGGTCGAGCCCGACCATGGCAACTCCTCCTCCCTTTCCGTTGCCGCGGTTCCTCATCTGCTCGAGTGAATCGAAAAGATGGCGGCCCGCGACTGGAATTTCAGAAGCCAAACCGACTACTCCGCAGCCGCCCTCGGCTGCGTCCTCCTCACGTCGCTCAAACTTCGGATGACTGGAGGTCATCTCCCTCCTAGCATTGATTATCGTCGAGGGGTCAATCATTCGTCTCCCTCCTTGCCGATGTACCTCAGTAAGTCCGTTCTGCCACGCAATTGACCGACATCATCCATGCCGAGCTTCCTGAGGATGTCTCGAAGTCTCCACTGCATGGCCTTGTACAGGTTGTCGAGTCTCATCTCGGCCCAGTCCTGCTGTACCCATTCCTGCAACTCGATATCCGTGGTTGTCAGCCCCCACGGGCAACCTCGCCCAGAAGGGCCTCCTTCGCAGTTGGCGCATCGGGTGCAACCCATGCCCACTAGGTCAGTAGTACCCAGAACGCATCCGTCGGCACCCAAGGCGATGGCCTTGGCAATGTCGTCTGCCGTTCTGACTCCTCCACTAGCAATCAGTGTGACCTTGTCTCTGACACCTTCCTTCTGCAGGAACTTGTGGACCTTTGGAATGGCCAGCTCTATTGGCATGGCGATGTTCTTTTTGGCAATCTCGGGGGCCGCTCCGGTACCTCCGTAACTGCCGTCAAGGTGGATAATGTGGGCTCCCGCATAGTACGAGCCTACCGCCACCATGTCGACATCGTGAGGTGTGCTTACCTTGACCGAGAGCAGTGCCTGTGGGTTCACGGTCTCAATCCAATCAAGGTGCTTCGAGTGATCCTCTACCGAGTAGGTCGAGTGGAATGGGAATGGGCTGAACAGGCTGACAAATGGAACCGAGCCTCTCAGTTTAGCGACCTCTTCGCCCGCCTTGGCAGCCAGCAGGTGCCCTCCTAGACCGGGCTTTGCTCCCTGAGCGTACTTGAATTCGATAATCGGGGAAGCTTGGATGGTTTCTTCCTCGACACCGAAGTATCCTGTGGCAACCTGAGTTATCACATTCTCCTTGACCTCGTACAGTTCAGTAGGATATCCTCCCTCACCAGTAGACATGTAGGAGTTCCAGCGCTTGGCGTTCTTCGCTCGGGCCATCATGACGTTGATTGACACGGAGCCGTAAGACATGCCGCCGCCGTACCACGGGATGTCTATTCCAATGTCGTGCTTGCCATCAGCGCGGCGGTTAAGCGGAATAGCGGTGTCAATCTCCTCTGAGTGCTCCAACCATTCTGCCTCAGGCAGGAACTGGAAGTCGAGTCTGTCGAATCCACCATCGCTCTTGCCGGTCTTGAAGTTCATGTCGGAAGGGACCTTGCCGGTCTCGGCCATGTACCAAGTCGAGAGAATCAGCTCGTCGGGCCACCTAGCGTCGCCAAGGGCCTCTGGTGAATCAAAATCCCCAAATGCCCTTGCATTCATCCCATCCCTCATCAGGTGAGTTGTCTTGTGAATCAGTGTCTCGCTGGGCTTGGTTATGGCCATTATGAACA
>CAXEUQ010000129.1:0-3678 GCA_963999425.1 uncultured Candidatus Poseidoniales archaeon
TCAAAGCATATCAGAGGAGATTACAACGTCGCTTGGCCGACTGCCCAACTAGCAGTCATGGGAGCCGAGGGAGCAGTTCAGATTATTCATCGCAATAGAATCGCGACCTCAGGTAATCCAGAACAGGAAAGGGACAGGCTAGTGGACGATTACGAGGAGACTTTTGCCAATCCTTACCGTGCAGCGGCCCTTGGGTATCTCGACGATGTCATACAACCAAGCCAGACTAGAGAAGTCTTGACTCGGGCCCTAGGGGCTCTGCTTGACAAAGAAGAGATTCGCCCTGCTCGCAAGCATGGCAACATCCCGTTGTGAGGAAGTGTATGTCTGAAGATGAAAGAGATTCAAGGTTGAAGGCCGCAGCAATCGTAGCGGTTCTCCTTGAGTTGTCTGAGGGGGAGTCATTAGTCCCTTCCGGGCAGCGCGGCCCTGGGAAGGCTTGGTCGAAGGACCACAGGAGGGTTCTGATTGGCAGGAGGAATCTGTTCCGCGCGCGTACGCGTAGGAGTACGACGAGGTGATTGGATGGGAATCAAGAGGAAAGTCACCGTCGACGGAGAGACATTTGAAGTCGAATTGGAGAAGGACGAGGATGGTTGGAAAGTCAGCATCGATGGTTCCGAATTTGAAATTCAAGTGGAGCAAGAGAGAGATCTTGGCCCTAGGAGGGAATCAAAATCACGGTCGGGATCGACTCGATCAGGTACGATATCATCCCCTATCCCTGGCAAGGTCGTTTCGATACATGTTTCCGTCGGAGATAGTGTGGAAGAAGGATCGGTCCTGATGATTCTCGAGGCAATGAAGATGCAGAACGAAGTACAGGCCCCCATCTCAGGAACTGTGGCAGAGTTGAACTGTGAAACTGGAGACAGTATCGAAGCCAACTCGCCTCTAGTTGTAATCACGCCTGAAGAGGAATCCGGATAGATTCACAGGGTTCAATAGAAGAGAGGGATAGGGTCGTTCGTGGCGAGCTGTGACTACTCCGGGTGCAAGGATGATGGTACCTTGGTCAGTAGACTATCTCCTGAGGGTTTTCTCGTGGCTACAGGTAGCAAGGCTTACTCCTTCAGAGAGGCATATCGCAGATTCCACTACTGCGAACAGCATCACGACGAACTCATGACCTCGGTTTGGAATCGCGTCAGGGAATCTGAGGACAAGGACGATGATCACATAGCACCCACTTCTGTGTGATGCGGTAGTTTCATTGAATTACCTTCAATGTCGCACCATGACTTGCTATGTCAGTCATCTCGAATGCTCTGAAACTGGGAAAAGGTACGAACCCGGAGAAGTTCATACTGTCTCCGATGCTGGAAAGCCACTAATCGTCGAGTATGATCTGAACCGTCTTGGCTCAGAAGTTAGCAGAGAAGACATTGAGAGTTCATCTGAGCCGGGATTCTGGAGGTATTCTCCATTGTTGCCAGTCTCTGATGAAAATAACCGGATCTCTCTGGGAGAGGTAGTCACTCCATTGGTTAGACTCGATTCTTCGGAGGAATATCTTGGCGTCGGCTCGGGTTCAATCCTCATCAAAGACGAGTCCAGACTTCCGACTGGCTCGTTCAAGGCCCGCGGCCTCGCCCTTGCAGTTTCAATGGCAAAGGAACTCGGACTCCAGCATCTGGCGATTCCAACCAACGGCAATGCGGGTTCTGCGCTTGCCGCTTATGCGAGCCGCGCGGGTTTGTCAACAACTGTACTGTGTCCTGACAATACTCCTGAAATCAAC
Organism: uncultured Candidatus Poseidoniales archaeon; assembly: GCA_963999425.1. Classification (GTDB taxonomy): domain Archaea; phylum Thermoplasmatota; class Poseidoniia; order Poseidoniales; family Thalassarchaeaceae; genus Thalassarchaeum. The sequence continues at coordinate 1,742 of CAXEUQ010000129.1, forward strand.
ACCCAAGAAACTCTAGCGCAGGGAGGGGATACCTACCTTGTTAACGGCCTAATTGGAGAATGCGGCCACATTATCGCAGACGGTATCGAAGAAGTTGGGTGGTTCCCGGTTTCCACGCTCAAAGAGCCTTATCGTATTGAAGGAAAGAAGACTATGGGGATTGAGTTGGCCGAACAGATGGGATGGGAATTACCTGAATTGATCTTCTATCCCACTGGAGGAGGAACGGGGTTGATTGGGATGTGGAAGGCTTTCGCGGAATTGACTGAATTGGGCTGGATAGACTGTCCGATGCCGAGGATGGTCGCCGTCCAATCAGAAGGATGTGCCCCTATGGTAAAGGCGTGGGAGGAAGGGGCCGAGCATGCGGAGTTCTGGGAGAATGCCCAAACTGAGGCTTCTGGGATACGGGTGCCTGCCGCCTTGGGAGACTTTCTGATACTAAGGGCAGTTCGTGAATCTAGAGGTTTTGCAATAGCTGTGAGTGACGAAGATATTCTCAGGACGGCTGCCGAGATTGGACACAGGGATGGTTTCCTGATGTGTCCTGAAGGAGCCGCCACTGCCGCGGCATACAGGGCGGCCATCGATTCAGGCCTTATCTCGGGAGATGAGACAGCGGTCCTATTCAATACTGCAACTGGGCTAAAGTATCCGATGCCAGAAGTGACTTCTAGAGTCGACAAGGACGAAGAGATCGATTTCGGACGATTCCTCTAGATTAATCCCAACGCATCCTCAATCCGATTCAACTCGGGGCCTGTAGAGCCTGAGCCAACTAGTGCATGGGTATCGCTGGCTGCACAACCTGCACCGACAAATGGTGAGCCGAAAGTCACTGTGCCGACCATCACAGGTACTTTCATCACCGACTCGATTGCCTCCGCTTCCTCTCTTGTGATGTCGGGATGGGCCAAAACTCCATTGCCGTTCGCAACTAGCATACTTCCCACTGTATCGTGACCTGCCACCTTGGAGTGCATAGCATCGACACCAAGTACCTCTGAAATCATCTCAACTCCCTCAGAGGGTACTACGGGGCTGACGACCGCACCATGTGCATTGCACTCTATCAGATTGCCCGCAGCATTGACTCCGCTTTCCAGAACGACGACATCACAGAAACTTGTTAACTCGTCGAGATCTTCTTCAGTGGCAATGTCCGCAACTGCAATTCCTTTGCTATTGCCACTCAGAAGGCTTCCCAACAATGATGATCCCCCGACTAGGAAAGGTTGCATCTCCATCTCAAAAGATTGAGTCAGCATCTCGATTGATGCATCATCTAGAGAGCGAGGGTAGAACAGAACGTCATCGACAACCGAGAGGTATACTCCGACTTGGGTATGCCCCAAAATGTCGCCTGTGCTTATCGCCATATCTCACCCGTTAGTCATGGCTATTGATTTTCAAATTTCGCGGGGTGAAGGTGAGTGGCACAGCGACGAACTTTCCCGTGGGCTTTCGCGCCACAGTACAGGAAACGACGCAGGAGGGCTTGACTTCCGGGTTCGGTATGGGACCGGGTAGGACCCCTCCGCTATGGCCGTGCACAACTCTTCCTTCGAATGTGAATTGATATGCTCTTTTGGACAGAGACTCACATGTAGTGTGTATCTCGAAATTTAGATGCTCGGGGGGTTAGTGCAGCTGGGCTGAATACCTCGGCGAACCTCGGTACTTACACCCGCTGTCTATCAAACTCGTCTTCTACGAGTCCCCTGAGATGCGTCGTCTTTCGGATGACTTCGAGCTTAGATGCTTTCAGCTCTTATCCACATAGGGCGTGGCTACCCAGCATTGCCCTGCCGGACAACTGGTAAACTAGTGGCCCCGAGCCCTCGTTCCTCTCGTACTAAAGGGCCCTTCCGATCACGCATCAATACGCCTCAACCACAAAGCAACAAACCTGTCTCACGACGGTCTAAACCCATCTC
>CAXEUQ010000130.1:0-3662 GCA_963999425.1 uncultured Candidatus Poseidoniales archaeon
TCGCAGTGCGGGAGGATGGTCAATATTGCGCCGTCACAGGAGCGTTCATGGCATCAATACCGGCCGGGCGGATTGTGGACGAAGGTTTCCGATTGGCTCTCACGGGTACGCCCGGGACTGGCAAGAGTACAGTTTCGGGATTACTGTCCAAAGCAGGCTTCGAGGTTCTGACGGTGGAGTCGCTGGCCGAGGAAAACGGCCTGAAGGGAGACTTGGATCCAGTAGACGATGCATTGGTGATTGACACCGATGCATTGCATCAGGCTCTCCTAGAGCCATGGCAGACTGTCCCTGTTGGTCCAGTTGTAGTCGACGGTCACCTCTCTCACCACCTTCCATGCGATGCGGTGGTGGTGCTTCGCTGTGCTCCTGATATCCTAGAGTCGAGGTTAGAAGAACGAGGATATCAAAGTGAGAAGATCAAGTCAAATTGTGAGTGGGAACTGATTGGTGGAGCATGGAATGAGTACGAGGAGGGTTTTCCTTGGATTGAATTCGATTCCTCGGCTATTGATGCCGAGTCGATAGTCGCATCAATCACCGGGTGGGTAGCAGATGGCTTCAAGCCGACAAGCCGGAGCCCGGAGATTGACTGGATAGAGAGGATGGCGGATTAGATGTTCGAAAAGATGAGAGGTGTCTGGACCAAAGCCATCGAGCCACTAGTGCTGAAGATGGGGAATCTAGACCCGAGTGTGCTTACTTGGACGAGCCTAGTTATCGCTCTTGTCTCCTTCTGGCTAATCGCCGAGGCCGACCTTGACGGAGACGGTGCTATGATGATAGGAGGGGGCGTGGTTCTGATTTTGATTGCCGGAGTTCTCGACGCTCTGGATGGTGCCTTGGCTCGTCATCAGGGAGTGGCCGGCCCTTACGGTGACTTCCTCGACCACACCATCGACAGGGTGGTCGACGTCGGGCTTCTGATTGCCATCGGAATGAATGCGGCCTACGTCAGCGACCCAAGTTCGGGCGCGGTGGCCGCAGTCCTGACTCTGTTCGGATCCTACATGGGAACCCAGGCCCAGTCGGTAGGACTGGACCGTATCTACGGAGGCTTCTCGCGAGCCGACAGACTGGTCCTGACAATTGCTTGCCTAATCGCGGCAGCTTGGCAGGCGTACTCGGGCGGAGTGGGATATGACGTCACAGATATCGAGTACGCTAACTGGATTATGCTAGGCAACTCTGAGCTCAACGGAATGACAGCCGCGCTAGCAATCTCAGCGTGGGGAGGAGTCTACACCTTCCTCTCGCGATTCATGAATACCCGCAGCCAACTGCTGGAATAGCGGCCTTCCTCGGCACCCGTTCAAACGCGCCTCGCCCGCCGTAGGCGGGGGGTAACGGTTATCCTCTCTACGACGCGCCTAGACTCTCGTGAAGCACATCATCGAGAGGGTTCTCGAACTTCAGGAGACTGATAAGACCCCAACGGAGGGTGTCGACAAGGAGAGTGATCCAGAGTTGAAGACACTGCTCAAGTCGCTGCAGCCGAAGATTAGAGTATACGGTTGTGGAGGCTGCGGGTCGAACACGGTAGCAAGGCTCGAACTCGAGGGATTGTTCGATGGGAACTATGTGAAGGGCATCGCTGTCAATACCGACGCGCAGCATCTACTCAGAGTCAATGTGCAGAACAAGGTACTCATCGGTCGCTCTGCCAGAGGCAGAGGGGCGGGAGGCGACCCTGAGAAGGGGGAGCAAGCAGCATACGAGTCCGAGAAGTCTCTGTCCGGAGAAATCGAGGACTGCGATCTAGCATTCATCACAGCGGGACTGGGGGGTGGCACTGGGACAGGGAGTGCGCACGTAGTCGCCCGTCTGGCCAAGTCGGCCGGGGCTCTGACCATCGCTGTGGTGAGCTATCCCTTCCTATCAGAGGGAGCGTTGCGGAAGCAGAATGCAGAATGGGGCTTGGAGAGGCTGAGAGAGGTGTGCGACACGGTGGTCGTGCTGCCTAACGAGAGGCTCCTCGAGGTCGAGGGGGTTCGAGATCTCCCCCTCGACGCTGCCTTCCGCGTCGCTGATGAATTATTGATGAGAAGCATATCCGGAGTCTCCGAGATGATTGCCAAAGAAGGCGTAGTGAATCTCGACTTCCAGGACCTGAGGTCGGTGATGGAGAACGGTGGTGGAGTCGCAATGATTGGACTGGGAGAAGCCAGAGGTCCGGGTAGCGCCGAGAAGGCCACTGAGGAAGCCCTGCAGTCTCCACTGCTGGACATCGACATCTCTGATGCTCGCGGAGCTCTGGTTAACGTGGTCGGCGGGCCGACCCTGTCACTGGGTGATGCAGAGCAATGTGCCAAGTTGATTAGAGACCGAATTAACCCGTATGCCAGAATAATCTGGGGTGCAACCACCGATGAGACGATGGGTGATGAGATCCGGGTTCTTCTGGTGCTGACCGGAGTCAAGAGCGAGCAGATTCACGGTGCTGCACTGCACTCACAGATGCGCAATCTGCGAGACCGGACAGTAGAATTCGTGAATTGATTTTCCGGTCTCGCTGTTTCGAGCCCCTTGGGGCTCGCCCGGCGTGCTTAAATGGAGTCTGTCGGTCGCCGGGTCGCTTCGAGGGAGAGTCATGGCTATCGAGAGTTCCAATGTAGGGCCTGTCGAGGAGAGAGTCCAAGGCTGGCAGGATGAGATTGAGGGTCGAGTCCGAGGACTGCAAACCGGCTCCTATGCTCGTATCCTGAAGATGGCTCGAAAGCCGTCTAAGCAGGAGTTTCGCCAGACCGTCATCGTCTGCGGAATCGGTATGTTCGTGCTAGGCGCCATCGGCTTCGTAATGCTGTGGCTGATGGACAGCGCGTTCCCGTCCTTCTTCGACTGGCTGACCAACTGATTGGGTGATTCAATGTCCGACGCGTTCACTGTCTACGTCAGAAACGAAGAGAGTGTCCTGCTGATGCAGCGCGCCGACGGCGTCGCTGATTTCCCCGGTGCTTGGGACGGCATCTACGGAATCGGTGACCCCGAGGACCTAGATGCAGTCGTTGCTAGAATCACCGAGGTCACCGGAATCGAATCTGAGAATCTACAGTTCGTCCGCTCTGGTGATGCGAGGGGTCTGGCTTTCGGAAACCGTCTCAATGATGTCACACCGATGTTCTTCGTGAGCTCTGTCAAGGAGATCGATGCACGCGGTCTGTACAAGGGCTTCGAATGGGTCGACCCCGGAAATATCGGCACCAAGGAGTACTCGACTCCCCAACTCAGTGACATGTATGGCGACGTGGCCTCTTACCTGTACATCCTCAAGACCTCAATCGGTCAAGAGCAGAACGTCGCCAAGGAGATTCAAGCAAGACTCTCTGGAACTGGTTCTCTAAAGGACATCCAAGATGAGATTTTCGGAGTTCTCAGCCCGCACTTCATGCGTGGCTACATCTTCGTCGAAGCCTCTGCCATGCACCACGTCGAGAAGTTGATCGGCAGGGTCGGTGTTTCGACTACGCCGATGAAAAACTGCAGGAAGGTGCTCGACGGCGAGTCGCCGCTCGGTGATGTACTGCCGTACCTCGAGCCAAAGGCAGCCACAACGGGAATCGAGGAGGGTAGTATCGTGGAGATTCACGGCGGGGCCTTCCGCGGACAGGCTGCCCGCGTGACCAGAGTGACTGAATCCAAGGAGGAGGTCACCGTCGAGCTGT
>CAXEUQ010000131.1:0-3649 GCA_963999425.1 uncultured Candidatus Poseidoniales archaeon
GATTCCTCATCCTAATATTTGCAAAAGTTCCCCTGACCATCACCTCATGATTCCCACGACGGCTGCCGAATGAGTTGAAGTCTCTGGGCTGAACACCTCGTGAGATGAGATACTGTCCGGCTGGTCCGAGATGGGGGAAGGCTCCGGCGGGACTGATGTGATCGGTGGTAACTGAGTCTCCTACCTTAACCAGCACCCTAGCATCCCGTATGGGCTCAATCGGCGCGGGAACGAGTTCAATGCCTTCCAAGAAAGAAGGGAGTCGGACATAGGTCGAGTCCTCATCCCACTCAAACAGCGAGCCTGTCTTGCTTGGAATTGCATCCCAGCGTGGCTCGCTGAGGATATCCGAATAGCGCTCTGTGAACATCTCTGGGCCTATGGCGCTCTTCACAGTGGAGTGTATCTCTTGGTCGCTGGGCCAGACGTCAGCCAGCATCACCGGGTTTCCGTCAGGAGTGTGTCCAATTGGATCGGACATAAAGTCTGTATCGAGATTTCCTGCCAGAGCATAAGCCACTACTAGAGGAGGGCTTGCAAGATAGTTCGCCTTAATCTTCTGATGTATTCTGCCCTCGAAGTTTCGATTGCCTGAAAGAACACTGCCGACGACGAGATCGGCTTCGTCTATCGCTGATTCAATCTCGGCGTCAAGAGGGCCCGAGTTTCCGATGCATGTGGTGCATCCGTATCCAACGACGCTGAATCCGAGTGCATCTAGATCCTCAGTAAGTCCTGCGGCATCGAAGTACTCGGTGACCACTCTGCTTCCAGGGGCCAGACTCGGTTTGACCCATGGTTTGATTGAGAGTCCCAGCTCTATGGCCTTGCGGGCCAATAGACCCGCCGCGACCATGACGCTCGGATTGCTTGTATTGGTGCAACTGGTGATAGCTGCAATCACAATATCTCCGTGCTTGAGTTCACAGTCGCGCCCCTCGATAACCGCGCTGTCTGCATTCCGGGACGCGTCCACGCCGTGTCCCTGGTGCCCGACAGGCGCGTTGAGGCTATTTCTCCAGTGCGATTTCATCGCCGAAAGAGCCACTCTGTCTTGAGGTCTCTTGGGTCCCGCTAGTGAAGGTTCAACAGTAGACAAATCGAGTGAAAGTGAGGAAGTGAATCGGGGGGCAGTGGTGGCCTCGGTGTGAAACATCCCCTGAGCCTCCAAGTATCTCCTGACATTCTCGACGTGACTGGGCTCACGCCCGGACAGGAGCATGTAGTCGAGAGTGGCTTGGTCGACGGGGAAGAATCCGCAAGTTGCTCCATACTCCGGGGCCATGTTGGCTATAGTGGCCCTGTCTGGAAGGCTGAGATTGGCTAACCCTGAACCGTGGAACTCTACGAACTTGCCCACACATCCGTGTTCGCGCAGCATCTCGACAACTCGCAGAGTCATGTCAGTGGCTGTTACTCCGGGGCCAAGTGATCCCTTCAGTTCGAATCCCACCACCTCGGGCAGCAGCATGTAGATCGGTTGGCCCAGCATCACCGCCTCGGCCTCTATTCCTCCTACTCCCCATCCTAGTACTCCAAGGCCGTTGATCATCGTGGTATGGGAATCGGTACCGACCAAAGTGTCAGGCATCCATATGCCGTCTTCCTCGCGAGCCACAGTGGCAATCCACTCCAGATTGACCTGATGCACTATTCCTCTACCAGGAGGGACTGCACGGAAGTTGTCGAGACTGTGTTGCCCCCACTTTAGGAACTCATAACGCTCCAGATTACGCTGGTACTCCATCTCCAAATTGCGCTCTCTTGCATCGGGAAATAGGCCAGAGACGTCGACCTGTACCGAATGGTCCACCACAAGGTCGACGGGGACTTGCGGGTTCACCCTCTCTGGGTCACCTCCCATCTCAACCATCGCGTCTCTGAGAGCTGCTATGTCTACTACGGCCGGCACTCCGGTGAAGTCCTGTAGAATCACCCTGCTGGGGCTGAATGGAATCTCACACGGAGTCATCTCCGGACTCCATGAGGCGATGCGTACGACATCTTGCTCAGTGACTAGGAATCCGTCGCACTTGCGCAATGCGGATTCAAGAAGAATACGAATCGAAACGGGCATCTCTGCGAGATTGCAGACTCCTGCCCTATCCAACGCACCGATGTCAGCGAAACTGGATTTCGAGCCATCTGTAGTCTCGAACTCACATAGAGCATCGAAGGGTAGTGGCTGCCTCAAGTCATCACCTATGGTGATGCGGCATTGGTTCAATCCATGAAGTTGACCCAATGGGAACCAGTTTAGTCGTTCACAGCGACCCTAATCAAGCGGACTTCTTCCAAGGGACGGTCGCCACCGTCGGTGGGCACTTCGCTGATTGCGGTCACATGATCGATGCCGCTCAGTACCCGTCCGAAAACGGTGTGAACTCCATCCAGATGGCTGGGGGTGCTGTCCTCGGGAACGATGTAGAACTGACTGCTACCAGTATTTGGCGATGAGGTCTTGGCCATTGCAAGAACTCCGGGCTCGTGCAGTAGTCCATTGTCGGCCTCGTCTGGGATGGTCCAACTTGACTCGGCACAGGTATCGGAAGTGTACAAGTTGTTGGAACTGTCATACTGTTTGCCATTGCAATATCCGTACCACTTCGCTGCGCCTCCACCTGTGCCATCCTGTCTCTCATAGTCGCCACCTTGAATCATGAAATTGTCGATAATGCGATGGAAGATTGTGAAGTCATATTCGTTTCTCTCAGCGAGAAGCAGGAAATTCTCAACGTGGATGGGAGCCTCATCCTCGTACAACTCAATTTCAATCAATGCAATCGTACTCTCAGATGAGCCTGCGGGAGTGTAGGATATCTCCAGTGTGACCACGGTGTTCTCAGAATCATCGAACCAATCTGATATCACCTTGAACGAGACGAGGAGCAGCATACCGGCTACCAGCATGGCCATCAGACCGAGAGGAGTGGGGTTGCCCTCATCGAACATCTGCATGCCGACGCCGAGTGAAATCGCCTTCTCATCCATCATCGATGCGAGTTTGTTCATGCTGCGGCGAGTCTCCTTGTCCTTAGGATCAAAGTTTAGTGCGCTTCGGTAATTCTTGTGGGCCTTCTGCCAGTGTCGCTTCTGGCCCGCTGTATCCGTCTCCCCGAGCATCATCCCAGCATCACCGGCATACCTCAGGGTGCGGGCTTTCTGCATGTTGTTCACGCATGCATCCCACGCCTCGGAGCGCAGGATCTCGAGAGCCTTCTCAGGTTCGCCCGACTTTGTAAATTCGGAAGCGGAGTCCCATGCTTTCTGTAGGGTCTCGGGGATGGGCATAGCGCGGCGGAAACCACATTCATTGAAAATGGCAGCGATTGAGTTCTCATCGTAAATTACTGGAGTTTATACGGGAACGGCTAAGACCGGAATAACACCGGGACATGCTGCCGAGAGCACGATTGTGTCGATTTGGACTATGGAGATGCATGTGAAGATGGAACGCATCTGCAACGATTTCACAATAAATATCGCAACTGCAAACGGTACTGGTTCGCAGTCTTCTAACCTCATCATTCTCAACTCGATGTTTCAAATGGGAGTTCCCGTCAGTGGTAAGAATCTCTTCCCAAGCAACATATCTGGCCTACCGACATGGTTCATCATCAGGGCTAGTGACAGGGGATATCAGGCTCCA
>CAXEUQ010000132.1:0-3603 GCA_963999425.1 uncultured Candidatus Poseidoniales archaeon
ACCGCGGACTCTTGCTTCTTCTCCGTCTCATCCCTTTTAAAGCCCGGGTTGCTCACATGTTCCTGCACCCTTCCCGTCATATTGGTATGGCCCGGAAGCGTTTTAATATATCATTTAAAACCTGCTGGTTCTGCAAAAACTACGACCTTGGTCGCGATGAGTGCTGCATTGAATTGGGTCAGACGGTCCTCACCAGGTACGATTTCGTTCACATCGGCGCCGATTACCTCAGCGCTTGCGAATAGTCCCTCGATAATCTCAACAGCGGCCCAATGACTCAATCCTCCTGGGACCGGGGTACCTGTGTCGGGTACAAGCGACCCGTCGAGACCGTCTACATCGAAGGTCAGCCATACGGGACCCTCAATGCGACCAATCCGCTCAATGAGTGCATTCCAGCCGGCTTGCCCGTCGCACACGCCCATGAAGTCGCGAGCGAACCATGTCTCTACCCTCTCATCGTTATGGGAGAATTCAGCCTCTCCTCTAGAAAGCGCACGCGTGCCAATCTGTATGACCTTGCCAACACCCTCATCGAGAGATCTCCTCATAGCGGTTCCGTGCGAGAACCGCTCACCTCCGAGCTCATCCCTCAGGTCAGCATGAGCATCAATCTGAACCAGAGTCAGGCGGCTCAAATCCCCGTCTATGGACGGGTGTCCTGCCGCCGCCTGCATCAGAGGCGGAAGTATCCCGTGCTCACCACCTAGGAACAACGGAAACTGCTCTCCGTTCAGCCACTCAACAGCGTAGTCTCTGATTGAATCCAATTGTTCCATCATAGTCCCGGCCTGAGACGACCATGATGAGGCGGTGTGCATCCTCAGACCGCAAGGTATCTCTTCAGGCAGCAGAGGATCGTACAACTCGACTTGTGAACTAGCTAGAATGCAGGCCTCGGGACCGTTCTCGGTACCCTCTCCCCAACTTGTAGTCATCTCGTAAGGAATCGGCAACACCACGATGTCCCAAGGGCCGTCTTCGGCCTCGTCGAGGCCGAGAAAGGTAACTTTCTGATGCTCTTCCACGGGGCCGCGAAAGTAGCAGGCAGATTAACCACTTCGGAAAGGAAATGACCAATTTCGAGGCGTAGGGAAGGACTGTTGAAATAGCGCGGCCTCCCATCTATACTCACCGCGGAGGGATGCGATGGGATTGACACTAGCACAGTTGACCGAGGCCATACGGCACAAGGTCGACGTCGATATGGAGACCGCGGTGGCCGAGACGATTGCTGAGCACGCGCTCGGTTTCTTCGGCTTCTCCAATCGCATAATCGACAACGCGCTCGAGCCCACCGATCGCAACCTGTTCTACCAGTTGCAGGACTACGACCTGCTGACCACTGAGTCCGAGGAGACTACCTTGTGGGACGGTCGCGAGTGGAGAATCCACTATTGGAAGTTCAAGTCCAATGCAGAGGAACTCGCAAGATTGTCTGCGCAAGGCAGCACCAACAAGGACGACGAAGACCCATACGCCGGCGTCTATGATGATGTCCCAGCCTCGCTGTGGAAGGAACGCTCCGGGGAAGACGACGATTACGAAGAGCCGTTGTTCTAGTATCGGGACGGGAATCGGTTCATATCCTGTGGTCCGAGGCACGTACCGTGCCTCGCGCGAGACAAGCCCTCGTAATCCTCGTCACATTGCTCATTTCTAGCCAGGCCTCGTTGGTCCTAGCCGAGGAAGAGGAACAGACCATTTGCACGGTACTCGTCGATTGGGACGTCGAGGAGCACTGGGACGGCGGTTGGAACATCTCTTACGACGTCCTGCATCGCTATCTGGTCGTTTTCGATCCGCCATTCACCGGCGGCGATACTCCCACTTCAGTCACCGTCTCGGTCGAGCAGCACAGGGATGATGTACAGATTGCTGACGACTCAAACGCCTCCTTCGTCAGTGCCGGAGGCGAGATTGACATAATTCTGGATACCGAGCCTGAGTTCGCAGACACAGTGCAAATCTCAGTCACCACTGCGCAGGCATCCTGCTCTCGCGAACTCGCAATAACGCATTGGAATCAGCCCATGGCGGACCATGAGATTACTCGAGAGACAACTTGGAGCATGGAGGGGGCTGAACCGGGCGACAGCATTGACTTCGAAGGCAGGGGCTGGCAGAAGCGGACTGGTGACATCCTAGAGTCCAACGAGCTCGGTAACGGCACGCTGTTGTTCGACTCGATGAACGGGACACAAGGACTCATGCTGGCACTCAATCTTGAGACAATCTGGCTCAATGAGACCTACGACGGGGTCGAACTCTTGACTCAGGACTTTGAGATGCGAGGAAATGGCTCACTCTTCCTGAACACTACCGAAGAGGGCGCGGATGGGAGCAGCGGGTTCTCAGTCGACGTGGATGTGCATGAGGTGTTCGTGCTGCGCTCTTGGTCTGAGGGCAGTTCTACCGAGCGCTTCAAAATCGACGGAACCGGTTGGCTTTCGTTCAATGGAGGAGATAACGACAGCAGCGGAGGCGGTTTCGGCCAACTATCCTCGTTCTACTGGGAGACCTGGGACGAGGACGACCGCAGGAGACTGCAGAATCTCCAATTAGAGGCTAATGCAACACTTCGTCTCGATGGAGGAAGCGGCGACTACTTCTCATTCGATCTCGATGAATTCAGAATCCTCGAACGCTGGGAGGACGCAACAAGGGAGGAGCAGCACTTCCTAGTGCTCGGAGGAGGCGAGTTCGGGTTCCTGATAGATGATGACTTCTTTGAAGTCGAGGTCAACGGCACCATCCCTGTAATTCACTTTGAGAGTGAAGGCGGCGAGACGATAGCCGAGACCATCAGGGTCGATGGGACCTATGACGGCGATGCCGAGGGAAGCTTCGGGCTGATTAGGCGAATCGTCGACTCAGGGACTCAGGAGAACGACACCGGCATACTGTTTGAGGCCGACAAGATCGAAAATGAGTTCTGGTTCAATGTATCTGCGACCCCAATCGGCCCGATTAACGAGGAGTGGGAGGCTGAGCACAACCTGACCTACGAGTACAGGGTACCGCAGACTGACTGGTGGAACCGCACTATCAGATTGCAGTACATCGAGGACAACGGGACCACGACAAACGAGTACCCAGAGTCCTCGCCAATCATAAGGCAACCACAGCAGCCAGAGGCGGACCGCATTTTTGAGAACCACATCTCTAGGGAGACCGGCGCTGCCCCAGAGATTCTAGTGCCCGGCGACAGTTTCTCACTAGTCGGAAACGAAGCAATCATTCTCTCAGTCGAGGTTATGTCGATTGTTGAAGGCGAGATGGACGGGCATAACGTCACTCTCGCAGAGTGGATTGGAGACTATGGTGGTGATGCTTATGCATCCGGAAGTGTGGTCAACGAGGGACCTCTCGCCGGACTGCTGAATGAGGTTCACCGCTGGATTGAGATTTCGTTGGGCGAGAACGGTTCGTCCGAGAGCCTCGCCTTCGTTGAGCATCAGTTGGTAGATAGGGTGCTCTCGCCCTCAGTCATCACTGAGGAGGAAAACACACCCCCGGCCCTGCTCTCTATTGGTTTCCGCGAAGGCAGATTGCTGACTGAAGGAGATTCAGCCCACCTTGAGGTCCTAGTCTACGACTTCG
>CAXEUQ010000133.1:0-3524 GCA_963999425.1 uncultured Candidatus Poseidoniales archaeon
CGGTTATGAAGGGGGGGCGGGTCGCGCGGCCCGATAACATGAGTGTTAGCGATATTGCGGACGGACCGCGTAAAGATGGACGAGCACCCTCACTCGTCACTCCCGGGGATGACCTTGGGCAATCTGAGGGAAGAGATGCCGGCCATGGCGTTATTGACATGGATGGCAGATTAAGAGCAACCAAGCATGGCAGAGTGAATGAGAAAGGCAACGAGATATCGATACAGCCACTCAGGACGGCATACATCCCGAGACCAGGCGATCTGGTGATAGGATATGTCGAGGGATGCACCAACAATATCTGGTTCATCGACATTGGGGCTCCGTTCAATGCCATTCTACCCATGAGCCTAGGTCCTGGAAACGCCTCATTTGGTGGGACCAGACAGGTCATGGACATCGGCGAGGCGGTACTTTGTCGAGTCCAAGAGGTCGAAGAAACACATTCTAGCGTCGTTACTATGAAGGGATTGGGTCTGAGGAAAATCAGATCGGGAACCATCGAGGACGTCGAGCCACACTTATTGGGTCGTCTTATTGGCAAGAAGGGCAATTCACTGAGGAATCTGAAGGATGATACCGACTGCAGAATTGTTGTCTGCGATAATGGTCGCATCTGGGTGGATGGAGAATTTGAAGGAGTTGTCTCTGTACGTGATAGACTCAGAGAAATGACCCTCGACTCCAAAGCAGTTGGAGGTGTTGCTTGATGGGAGGATACGGCGATGTCCAGATGATTGACGAAAACGGCATCAGGATGGACGGTCGCAAGGCCGGGGACCTGCGTCCGATAGAGATTGAGACTGGAGTAATCCCAGTAGCAGATGGCTCTGCGAGAGTAATCTGGGGCAATAATCACGCAGTAGCAGCAATTTACGGCCCAATGGAGGCTCATCCAAGGAAAATTCAGCGCCAAGATCGGGCAGTGTTAGATGTGAGATACAACATGGCACCATTCTCAACCAGTGATAGGATTCGACCCGGTTTCAACCGACGCAGCCGAGAAATCAGCAAGGTAACTGCTGAGGCACTCGAGAGCGTTGTTCTGGTGGAGATGTACCCACGCTCTAAGATTCGAGTTGAAATCGAGATTTTAGCAGCCGAAGCTGGAACCAGATGCGTCGGCATTACAGCTGCATCGGTAGCTTTGGCACATGCAGGAATCCCGATGACCGACATGGTCGTCTCTGTGGCTTCTGGTAAGATTAACGACGTAGTGGTCTGTGACCTCAACAAGGAGGAAGACAACTACGGCGAGGCCGACTTACCTATGGGAATACTGCCCAATTCAGGTGAACTGGTCTTCTTACAGATGGATGGAGACTTGTCCCAGGACGAGTTCCAGAAGGCTTGGGACTACAACATGGAGGCAGCACAAGACATTCACAAGATAATGGTCGATGCACTCAAGGGAGGTGAGTCCTGATGGCGATTCCACTAGTTCCACAGTTGCTTCGCGTCCACTTGGCGGAATTGGCTCAGCAAGGCCAAAGGATGGATGGCCGAGACCAATGGGAGTCTAGGGACATCGTGCTTCAGACCAATGTCTTACCCAATGCAGAAGGTTCTGCAATGGTCACGATGGGAGATACCATAGTATACGCTGGCGTCAAATTCCAGATTATGACTCCTTACCCAGATCGACCTAACCAAGGCGGCTTGATGTGTAGCGCAGAAGTCAGGCCCGTAGCAGGTCGTCACTGGGAGGCAGGTCCACCTAGCCCCGAGTCAATAGAACTCGGCAGAGTAGTAGATAGGGGAATCAGGGAGTCGGGATGCATCGACGTGGATGACCTGTGTATCATCCCTGGTGAGAAGGCATGGCAAGTCATCCTAGATCTGTTTGCTGTTTCTGATGATGGCAATCTGTTCGACGCTTTCGCCTTGGCCGGAATCGCTGCTCTTAGAACCGCTGTCATACCCGAAGTCAAGTTTGAAGTCAGCGATGCAGACAGGCCTCTACCTATTTCGAAAACTCCAATCATGTGCTCTTATCACAAAGTCGGAGGCAGGTTCGTCTACGATGCAGACGGGAAGGAGGAACTCGGAGGGGATGAGAGAATACACATCACATTGGGTGATGATGACAATGTCCATTCTCTTCAGAAGGGTCTAAAGGGAATCTTCACGGCGAGTGAATTCGCTGAAATCATGGAGCATGCGAAGTCAAGGTGTAGTGAACTCAGAGATATGGTGCACGGAGGCGAATAGATGGCAAAGAGAACCCAGAAGTCCGGGACCACTGCTCGTTTCGGATCTCGCTATGGAGTTAGTGTCCGACGCAGAGCCGGAGCAGCATTGAAGAAGAAATCCCGTCACTACACTTGTCCTTCATGTAATTACCAGAAGGTCCGTAGGAAGGCTGCGGGAATCTGGGAGTGCCGCAAGTGCGATCATACATTCACCGGAGGAGTCTGGGAACCTTTCACTAGAGCGACAGATTCCAACAACAGGATAATCCGCAGGTCCATGGAAGGTGCTACGGCGACCGATATGGCAGTAATCGCTCAGCAGGCTGCCTTGGATTATGAAAGAAGTCTGACCGAGAGTGAGGCCGATGACTCAGAGGAAGAGTGAATCTTCACGACTGATTCTGCACTTGAATCACGCCAAAGCGCCAGCATTAGCTGCTTCGCTCACCACAGAAGCTTCATTCAGCCTCGTAGACGATGCAACTTTGTCAGTTGAAGAGTCAGCTGACTCACTGGTAGATCTCAGAGCCCGTTGGAACACGCTGATGCGTGGGTTAATTGCCTCCGAGCATGTCCTAGAACTTGGAGATGATGCGTGATGAGTGAATCTGAGTCTACAGCCCAAGAGTTACAGGCCCTAGCCCAAGAATTACAATTGGTACGCTCCCAGATTCAGGCATTATCGTCCCAGATTTCAGAGATTTCTATCACCGTTGAGGCTCTTGATACTCAAGATTCGAACAGACCAGTGTACAGGGCTGTTGGGAATCTACTTTTGGAAGTAGAAGACAGAGATGCCCTTAGGACTGAGTTGGAGGATTCAAGAAATGCCTTCATTGAACACTCTGCGAAGTTGGAAGAGAGGGAGACAAGCCTCGTTAGCCAATATGAGGAACTGGTGAAGTCGTTCGAGAACCGGTGAGGGTATGAGCGAATCACAAATCTCGCCACTATTGTCTGAGTTTCAGGCATTGATGGATAAAGTCAAGCAGGGAAACACAACCGATTTTGCTTTGAAATCTAATGAGATACTAATTCGTTCAAGATCAAGAGAAGAGAAGAACCCAGAGGTTGAAGCATTGACTAGGATGCAGAGGGCACTGTTCGGAATTGGTGATGAAGAGAAAATCGGAGCTGAATTGAAGTGGTGCATGGACCGCCTCAATGCAATCTCTCCCGGATCACTGAATCACGGCATTTCAATACTCAATATGGCAGCTTGGCATCGTAACAACAGCGAGACTATGATGGCATTGGCGACCCATTCCGGTATCTCGCCTTCAAATGGGCACCCCAAGCAAGTATTGGGCCTATCTCGATTAGAGGTGGGAA
>CAXEUQ010000134.1:0-3462 GCA_963999425.1 uncultured Candidatus Poseidoniales archaeon
GCTATGATTAGCATTCCAATTCCACCATACAGTGCGGCGAATCCAGCAGCATAGAGTAGTGATTCGGAGGTCGGGTTGTAGCCCCACGAGGACAGGCTGTGCAGAGCGTGTGGGTCGTATGCCAGCCACAACCCCTCAAATGTGAGAAGCGAGGCCAGAATGAGCCAGAACATTCCCTGCATCATCCAAGCCTTGGATGCTGATCCCTCACGGCCCTCGACGAAGTCGATTGGAGGACCGATTGCCTTGCCCAAAGCAAAGCGGCACATCGACTTGACAACGTCGTTGAGAATCCACAATCCATTCTGCATCAGGAAGTAAGATATGAGCATCAAGCCCCAGAAGTAAGCCATTGAGGTAACTACGTCGCCCATATCTCAACCTCACTCGCTAGTCGCTTCCGTCATCATGGTGGCGATGATTGCAAAGACTCCCATCATAACACCGAGAATGAAAAACCAGATGCCTGAATCGAACACTCCATCGAAGACAGGTAAGATGTCCGAGATGACAGGGAGATCGCGTCCGGGGAACAGCATTCCGTGCAGAATCAAAGTGGCCAGTGAGAGTACTATGCCAAATGCCAGAACTACCCATGAGGAAGAGGGTTCACTCTCTCCTTGAATGAATTCGCCCACCGAATCTGAAGAATCTGATGACATCTCATCACCTGTTCTCGCCAAACGAGATGCCACGACCACAGAAGTTTGCCCCTTAAGCATTGGGCGAGGGACTCCGTCCCTCGTCAGGGAGCTCGGAGTAGATCAGTCGGCGCTCCTCTCCGGTCAGTTCCGGTCCCTAGCGGCATCGGGAGAGATAGGTCATTTTCAATCTCGGTACTCCAGACTGCCTTGCAACTGCAGTCCAGCCCATCGAGTTCTCGTAGATTCGCAGAGACGGAGTAGCGCTCTATTGCAGCCACGACCTCCTCGTCGCACTTGCCGCAGTTGTGGGCTCCTCGCAGCTTGCCCCCAGCAGTCGGATGGACGATCATTCGGGTCCCTGAACCCGCGGTTTCGGAGTGAGTGTTCTCAAGCATGTCAATGAGCGACCACAACCACGGCGGGCGGTACTCCCGATTGCGATAGAGACGATCGACCACGGTGCTACGCTGGATATTCATCGGGTTGACCGAAATGTCGTCGGAGTAAGGGGCGACATCGGCGACCCACTTCGTCGTCAGTCTGAGTGCATCGCCCTCTGACATGAACGGGGGCTTGAACAGAAGGTAGGTCTTGACTCTCAGGCCGTTGTCCTTGAGCATCTCGACAGAGCGGTGCCACTGCTTGGTCGAGAATCCCTTGTTGACATGGAACCTCAGCACCGTGTCGTCGTAGGCCTCGAGGCCGATTGCAACCGTGCAGCCAGGATGACGCTCTGCCACCCAAGTGATTTTCTCGGGCGTGCACATCTGGGCTTGGGCCTCGATGACTAGATGCAGTCCTCTCTCGTGAGTCTCTCTGAGAATTGCATCCTGCCACTCGGGAGGGTTCTCGCGGTCCTCGAAGAAAGTCCCCGAGGTGTACACCTTGACCATACTGCAACCCTCAAAGTCGTCGAGCCTGCGCTTGGCCTCGTCCCACTGTGCAAAGAGGTCGTCGGCGGTGACATCGTCACGGACGTCGTTGAAGTAGCCACAGAAGGTGCACCCGGACTTCCACCACCAAGCGCACCCGCGAGTCCTGAATATCACAGTGGCAGCGGTGCAGTGAGTCCCATCGGGCAGAATCTCCGGCGTCTTGTAGACGGTAGCGGGCTCGGTGGCGTCCCACGATTCCCGCCTCCTTACGGACTGCGGGGTGTTCTCTGGCGCCTTGATGAGATGGTGGACCTTCACGGCCTTCGAGCCATCGCCCAGCATCCCAGAGGCCTGTGCCATGGCTGTGCCGCTCCCAGCGATGACTTGAGGATGCCGTAGGCGATGCTATAGGGGCTCAGCGAGGTGACTGGGGCGCGGGGAGAGTCAGATGCGCGGCTTCCACCACATCCAGAACATCCTGTCAGTAGTCGTCATGCTGTTCATCGCGGTGATTTGGGGAGTGGCAGCGGCCCCGGGCTACCTCATCGTGATGTGGATTAGAGACCGCGTGGTCGGTGAGGGTCTGCTATTGGAGGCCATCGGAACCGGTATCGGAGTCGGACTGGGCTACCTGCTCTGGGGTATCTGCATGGTAATGCTTTGCGGCATGCTAGGGGGTCTGCTGCGGCCCCGCCTCGGAGAGGGGCGCGTCCCGCTGCAGTCCTTCACCACAATCCAATGGGCGTGGTCGATGATCTTCCATCGCTCCGCGCTGCTCTTCCTGTGGGTAATGGTGCCCTCGTTCCTCGGCAACACCTACTACCGGCTGATGGGAGCCAAGATCGGCAAGGGGGCACAGCTCAACACAGACAACATCAACGATGCCGGGATGGTCACCCTCGGAGAGGGAGTGGTAATGGGTGGTCATGCTACCATCAACGCTCATCTCACGGAGAAAGGAGAACTTGTTCTATCTCCGGTCAAAGTTGGTGATGGTGCTTTGCTCGGTACGGGGAGTATTGTCCAGCCCGGATGCGAGATTGGTGCGGGTGCAGTGGTAGCATCGCGCGCTGTTGTGCCAAAATGGACGAAAATACCCGCTGGAGAGGTCTGGGCCGGGATACCTGCTAAATGCATCAGGCTGGCTGACGGTACAAAACCGGGTGGTTGAGTGGCAGACTGCAGAGGCGTGGATGAGAACGGTTCTGTTTGTGGCAAGCCCACGATGTATAAGTCAGATTTCTGTAAGAAACACCGTTCACAGGATCCTTCTTTCACCATCTGTATGGGAAAACAAATGAGTGGTAGACCCTGCATCCGTGAAGCTATGGTGGGAGAGTTGTTCTGTAGGGGCCATTTAACTCAGAAAGGAGATTTAGAGAAGTTACAATGCCCCAGAGGATGTGGTCTTCTGACATATCGACTATGGAATCAAAGTGGATACTATTACTGTACAACTTGTAAAGGGGCGATGTTGGATGCTAAGCGCTTGGAGGTAAAGCTTGCTTCTGATGCTTCGATTTTCAACCGACTGCTTGAGAGTGAGGGGGAGGAATGCTCACTGAAATGCCCCAATTGTGAAGGGCTGATGTATGAATTCAAGATTGTCTATGTTGTTCCAGAAGGAGGCGGTGGGGGCCATATAGGAAACATTGGGCCGGTAGGTGACTTAGGAGGTGCTGGCGGAGGTGCTGTGGCTGCAGTCTTGGTAATCGTCCTAGTTGTAGCAGTTATTTCAGCGGTTGCGAATTCATCGAAAAAAGAGTCTGGTGGGGAAGAAATAGGCGATGATGTCGACGGCCCTGTTATGGCTATTGATGGATGCAAAGATTGCGGAGTATTCTGGTTTGATGGAGATGAGCTGAAAATTGTACAATCGGCTGAGGGGATTAGGGGGGCTAAGGATTCGGATAGTCGAAAAAAGCGCGAACAAGTCCGATACA
>CAXEUQ010000135.1:0-3446 GCA_963999425.1 uncultured Candidatus Poseidoniales archaeon
CAATTGGGCAGACAAGAAGATTGGAGGCAGGAGACTGGCTTTCGACAGGGCAGTCGATGTCTGGGGCGAGTCAGGCCTATCCGCCGAGGCTAGGAGAGTCACAGTCTGCAAGTCGTGTTACAGAGCCTGGAAGAAGGCCAAGAAGGATGAGCCCACAGAGTGGACTTGAATCCTCACTCGCAATCATCAAATCCGACGCCTTGAACCCGAAGCCATGGCAAACCATCCCGACAACGAACCGATTCTAGGATTTGCACCCGGCTCAGAAGAGAGGGCCATGCTACAGGCTGAGATGGGCCGCCAGATGAGTGAGGTCGTTGAGATACCCTGCATAATCAATGGCGAGGAGATTTACACAGGCACAACGGCCACTCAGGTCATCCCGCACGACCACGGGCACATACTCGCCAACGTCCACCTAGCGGGAAGGAAGGAGATGGAGGCTGCTTGCGCTGCCGCTGTCGACTCACAGCAGGCTTGGATTGACCTAGGTTTAGAGGGACGTTGCGCAATCTTCGAGCGCTGCGCTGACTTACTTGCCGGAGAGTGGAGGATGCGAGTGAACGCTTCTACCATGCTCAACCAGTCCAAGACTGCCTTCCAAGCAGAGATTGACGCGGCCTGCGAGTTAATCGACTTCTGGAGGTTCAACTGCCACTATGCCCGTGGCTTCCACGATGACTTCCAACCCCTCGTCTCCCCTGAGGGTGTAGAGAATTCTACAGAAATCAGGCCACTTGAGGGATTTGTTCTGGCCATCACACCGTTCAATTTCACCAGTATAGCCGCAAACCTCCCTAGTGCTCCGGCGATAGTCGGCTGCACCTCGGTGTGGAAGCCGAGCCGGAACTCGTACCATTCCAACTATGTCCTGATGCAACTGATGATGGAGGCAGGACTGCCCCCAGGAGTCATCAACTTCCTGCCTGGCTCGGGCGCCGAAATCACCGAGATTGCTCTGGCAAACCCCGACTTCGCTGGCCTCCACTTCACCGGCTCTACCGCTACCTTCCAGGGACTTTGGCAGGAGATCGGACTTGCCCTTCCGAACCTCCGCTCGTATCCACGTATCGTAGGGGAGACCGGTGGCAAGGACTTCGTCGTCGCCCACCCTGATTGCGACCGACAGGGACTACTCGTTGCACTGCTCAGGGGGGCTTTCGAGTATCAAGGCCAGAAGTGTTCAGCGGCAAGCCGGGCCTATATTCCGCAATCAGTCTGGAACGCAATCTCGGATGACCTCTGTGCTGAGATTGGAAAGATCAAGATGGGTGACGCCCGGGACTTCACCAACTTCATGACCGCAGTAATCGACCAGAGGGCATTCGACAAAATCACCGGATATATCGAGCGCGCCCAGACTCGCGACTGCTGCAATGTCATTGTCGGAGGGGGCTCTGACGACAGCGAAGGCTGGTTCATCGAGCCGACAATAATAGTCACCACCAATCCGACATCTGAGACCATGGTCGAGGAGATATTCGGTCCAGTACTGACGGTGTATGTCTACGAGGATGATGACTTCGAGGCGGTGCTAAAGATGTGTGACGAGGCCTCACCATACGCACTTACAGGCAGTATCTTCGCATCCAACGAAGATGACATTCAGACTGCATACGAGGCATTGAGGTTCACCGCTGGCAACTTTTACATCAATGACAAGCCGACTGGGGCGGTTGTCGCTCAGCAGCCATTCGGAGGAGCCAGAGCTTCTGGTACCAATGACAAGGCAGGAGGTCCTCTCAATCTTCTACGATGGATTAGTCCACGCTCAGTGAAGAGGACAATCGATGTGCCACAGGATTGGACATACCCATTCATGGGCGCAGATGAGTGAGTCCGAACTTTGATTACCCGCTGATTTCAGCAATTCACGGGGAGCCTTGAGCTGAGAGGCCACCGAGAGGTGGCGACCCTTTGACCTGATCTGGGTAATGCCAGCGGAGGGAGAGAAATGGATACAAATATCGCATACGGATTGATGATTGCAACGCTAGGTGTCTTCGGTTACATCGGATACCAAGCATCGACTGCCAAGGAAATAGAGGCCGATGAGTACCTCTCTGCTAGGGGGACGCAGGATTGGCTCAGGATTGGACTGAGCCTATTTGCATCGGGAATGGGGATTTGGATTCTATTCGGGCCTTCCGAGGTCGGCTACTACGGGGGATTCTGGGATGTTGTCGGATATGCAGTCTCGGCTGCCACACCATTCCTTCTCCTAGCCTATGTTGGGCCTATGATTCGCGAGAGGCTGCCTTCGGGTGTCACACTTGCCGACTATGTCCGTATTCGTCTAGGAAGGCCGATGCAAGTCTATGTCGGACTAATCTCCGTGCTCTACATGTTCACCTTCCTTTTTGCAGAATTCACCGCTATAGGAAAGGCGATGGACACCCTATCCGAGGTGGAACCACTCATTGCCATGGGCATGGTGGGAATAGTGACTGCAGCATACATCTCGCAAGGAGGGCTCCCTGCATCTCTGGCAACTGACCGTGTGCAAGCATGGACAATTATGTTCCTTGTTGTGGCATTGCTGTTGGTCCTGTTTGGAGGAGACATCAACGGCCTCATTGCGGATGCCAAGGCATACAATCCCGAAGACTCATGGAGCATCGGCTCAATGTCATACATGGATTCATTCCAATCCGGACTGGCTCTAGTTGTGGCGATTACCGCAGCAGAGATGTTCTCTCAGGGTAACTGGCAGCGGGCTTGGGCGTCCGAGTCCGACGAGGCCTTGACCAAGGGCGCTTGGCTGGCCGCGGGACTTGTCCTACCACTGGTCTTCGTCATGGGTGTGCTAGGTACCGTGGTCGCGGGACAGGGTGCCGTGGAGGACCCTTCTGCAGCCTTCTTCTATCTCATCGAGGATGCAGGGGCTCTCTTCGTTGCCGCATTCATCGTCCTCGCAGTAGCACTGGTGTGCTCAAGCGTCGATACTCTACAGAATGCTGTCGTGGCTTCGATATCGAGGGATCTCAGTGATAACACGATGAGTCTGCAGAATGCACGTTACCTGACAATCGGCATGATCCCCATAGCAATCTATCTGGCTACTGGGCCTACCATTGTAGGGTTCACCTTCGATACACTCGGTGTGTTTGAGATATTCCTGTTCGCCGACTTGCTAGCTGCAGCCACCGTCATGCCAGTCCTGCTCACACTGTGGGGCGAGGTGTCGACCAAAGGTGCACTGCTGGGCGCTATCTGCGGACTGCTATCAGTAGTCGCATACGGCACATTCACGGGAGATTTAGGTACAGGCATAGGGTATGTCTTCTCGCCTACAAACGAATTCGGCCTAGCGAACCTCAATGTCTTCCTGTCAGCAGTAATCGGCTCTACAATCGTGACTATTGGCGGCTCCAAAGTCCTGCCCGATACCTCCGCTTGATTCATTTGCTTGACCGACACGCCAAGGCCGTGTACGGCCCTCATCC
>CAXEUQ010000136.1:0-3396 GCA_963999425.1 uncultured Candidatus Poseidoniales archaeon
CGAACAAGTACAAATCAGCCTCTTTCCCTAGGCAAATTGCAATGCTAACTGCTTGGAGCTCCCCACCTGAAAGTTTTGTCGCCTGTAAATCTTGCATTTTGTCGACTTGCAGTGTCCGTATGACTTGAGTGTGGAATTCTCCACTTCTCCATTTATTTCCGAGCTCTGAATCAAGCCATTCTTGCACCGTTCCATTGAACTCAGATCGAACGTGTTGGGGCTTGTAGGATACCTTAGCATCCATCGTGCACCATCCCTCATCGGGATCAATCTCACCGGCAATTATCTTCACCAAAGTCGTCTTCCCAGTGGCGTTTGGTCCGACTACTCCTACAACTTCTGCAGACTTCACCGCCCCCTGTCCTGTCTTCAAGCTGAAATCTCCCAGCGTTTTCTCGATATCTCCCCATTTGAGAATGGGGGTGCCGAACTCCTCTCCACGGGTTCGACCTCTCAAGAATTGTATCGGCTTGTTTCTGATTCTGACATTCTCCTCTGTTAGAAAACCATCTAGATATGCATTTATTGCAGTTCTAGTCGGTCTTGGTGGAGTGAAGATTCCGTAAGCTGACCTATCTCCGTAGATTACGTGAACTAAATCACACAGGACATCAAGTATGGCCAAGTCATGCTCAACTACGAGCACCCTCTTGCCTCTCTCTACTAGGTCTCTGACAACCCCTACCATCCTCATTCTCTCGTAGATATCCAAGTATGAAGACGGCTCATCGAAGAAGTATACATCGGCCTCCTTGAGGAGTGTCGCGCAGATTGCTACTCTCTGCAACTCTCCTCCAGAGAGGCCACCCAACTTTCTCTCAAGGATATGAGAAATCCCCATCACTTCAGAATATTTCTTAATTTCTTTACGATCGTCAACTCGGTCTAATAATTCTCTAACTTTCCCATCAAAAATCCTAGGTAACTTGTCGATGTATTGGGGCTTCACTGCGATACTGACTTCTCCAGCAGCCACTAGGCCGAGGTAGTCTCTCAACTCACCCCTAGGGAATGTGGAGATGACTTCGTCCCAATCTGGCGATTCATTGGCCCAATCGCCTAAATTTGGCGTAAATGTCCCAGATAGGAGGTTGATTGCCGTTGACTTCCCTATTCCGTTCGGACCAAGGATTCCGACTATCTGCTCTTGGCGAGGTGATGGTAGACGGAATAGTCTGAACGAGTTTTCTCCATAGGAATGAGTCAAATCTGTATCTAACTCCTCTGGAAGATTGATTATCTTCACTGCCTCATCCGGGCAGTGCTTTGCCCGTGTGAAGCAAACTGGGCAGGCAGTCTCCAGAATCTTGCATTTTGAACCCTCTACCTGTATGCATTCTCTGTCGCACATCGCTGAGTACTTCTTCAGGTAAGCGAAGGCGTTGCTGTTAGGCTTACATCTCTCCTCAAGTAGAACTGCAACCCTCATGCTCTTTACCCCGCGATGATTCACTCAATACTTCTTCCATCTGGCTAACCGTCGGCAGCCGCTTCTGCTCAGAGGGCAAGGAAGCGGTAGCGGACGTATACGTACGCTGCGAAGATCATCTTCTCGGCCTTAGAAAGTTGAACTCTATCGCTGAAAACATCACCATCGAGTTTCTCGATTTTCTTGAGGATTGATTGGTAGAAAGTTGCCATCGCCGCAGGCGAATACCTCGACTTACGGTCAAGCAGCGGGAGCAGTTTGAATGCTTTCTCTCTGTATCGATGACATCTGTCGATGTACTCCTTGACGAATGGCTTCCAGCCAGGATGCTCAAGTAGTGCACTACCGCTCTTAACATCATCCTCAGTGATTCCGTACTTCGCGAGGTCATCAATTGGCAGGTATATTCTGTCTCTTTCTGCATCCTCAGCGACATCTCTCAGTATGTTCGTGAGTTGCATGAATACTCCCCAAGACTCAGCATACTCCCTTGCACTCTGGTCGTCATAACCGTAAATCTCGATGCAGACTAGACCGACAGTCGAGGCGACCCTGTAGCAGTATGAGTAAAGGTCTTCGAAGGTCTGGTATCTGTTACGGTGGAAGTCATCTTCCATGCCGCTAATCATGTCATCTAGGAACTGCCTTGGAATAGAGTACTTCTCTACAGTATCCTTCATCGCCATGAAGATGGGATCAGTAGAAGTCACTTCGTCGTAAGCGCTGGAGAGCTTCTTTCTGTAGTAGAACAATTGCGACATTTTGTCGTTGTATGTGGAACGCTCGACTACTGGACGACCGGGACTAAGCAACTCGATCTTCTCACGATAGTCTACTGACTCTGGCTCATCAGTCGAACCTCCTGGAAAACTATCTTCGTAATCCCCGTCGGCAATATCGTCAGCCCTTCGGCAGAATGCATAGTATGCCATTATCGACCTTCTTTCCTCATCTGGCAGATACTTGAACGAGTGGTAGAAATTGCCGGCCTCTCTTCTAGTCAGCTCCTCGCAATAATCGTAAGCAGTATCTATCATATCTCGGGGAACCTCAGGCTCTGTCCAAATCGCTGCATCGATGTGCCTGAATGGGTTTACCAACTCCCCTCTTGAACCGATTACACCCATGAAAATGGCACCCTCTCTCACTGCCTCTAGTGCAGTTATACTGATTGCACGAACAGCTTCCTTGGTGATGCCGACTGCAGATCGAACTCTCTCCAATCCAGTTGCAGGAACATCCTCGTAGTCGTACATGGATATGCTACGCTCACCGTACTCCTGGCTCCCCAGAGAAGATTCGGAATGCTGCTGCCGTGGCATACTGCTCGGCCACTAGCGACCAGAGCCTACCTTTGAAACTCACCCACGGGCGCGCGAGACAGACATCAACTCTTCAACAAGCGCGCAGTGTGCTGATAATCAACCACGACCTACTATTCTGGCTTTGTTTAGCAACTTTGAGCCCGAACCGGGGAATGGGACGGCCAAAGCGACCTGCTTGAGGAACTGCTTGACCTCATCCCTAGAAATCTTGATTCTCTCAGCTGGGTCGAGCACATTTCCTTCTCTCAGCCTGCCCAGAGTCTGGTATGCAATCAGTACTGGAAGCATGCACGCTCCACGCAGTCTGAACTGTGAATGGGGAAGCATACCGATGTACTCTATCGCAGCCTCGAGATGGCTTGCAGTCAAGTCGAGATATCGCGAATACAGAGGCTTGAATCTCTCGATGTTGCCTTGATCGAGTAAATCAGTTGGAGTCAGGCCGATTTCAGATAGTGCTGGGGCGGGAATGTAGCAACGGCCCATTGCTAGGTCTTCGGGAATGTCCCGCATGATGTTAATCATCTGTAGAGCCTTGCCGAATCGTACCGACAACTCGTACATCCTGCGCTCATCCTCATCTCCGAGCTTGAACAGGTGCCCCAGTGAGACGCTAGTCCAGAACTCGCCTACACTGCCAGC
>CAXEUQ010000137.1:0-3377 GCA_963999425.1 uncultured Candidatus Poseidoniales archaeon
CACCCAGAGCCAAGCTGGCAGCTTTGTGAGTGAGAATGTCATGCCCGTGATGCTGAGCAACTTCCTCGTCTTCTCTAATTGCCTTGAGTACTCTCCCCCATGGAGAGGAAATGAAGTTTGAGAGTAGTTTCCAAACTATGGCAACGCAAAGCAATGAGATAATCATCAGCAAGAAGATGTAAGGGGCCGGGTCACCGAGATTGAGAAAATCGGCAACATGGTTTGCTGGAGTGTCAACTAGAGAGGGGTCGTCCCTGCATGCATCTGGACTGATCCAGGCTGTATCGGGGCCAGACTTCTCAGAACCACAGAACCACCAATCCTCAAGAGGTAAGGGGTAGGATGAAATTCCAATAGCCGACCCTACTGCTCCAACTCTCAATAGGGGTTCTCCAGCTAGTAGTACACGAACTATCTCTCCAAGAGAAATGGTTACAATGGCGAAATAATCGGTTCTGAGTCTTGCTGTTGGATATGCCAATGCCCACCCAAACAAGGCTGCAAGGACAATTGCGAGTAGCGTAGCCGGGAAGATTCCCCATCCATAACCATGCAGTTCCTTAGGGGCAGTGAGGATTCCTACGGTAATTGTACCAATAGCGACGAAGAAGATGACTCCGAAATTGACCATTCCTGTATATCCAGTATGCAAATTCAGAGAGAATGACATCAAGACGAAAATTGACAGGGTAATTAGGACGTTTGAGACCTGTAGAACCTTCTTCCACCTAAAGTCGTCAGACTCTGCTATTGGTAGCCATATTAGGAAGATTAGCAGGATTGTCATGAAGACTGAAAATGCAATCCATGAGCCCAAAGAGCTCTCTCTACCATACATCTCTATCTTTCTGCGCTGATTATCTGATCCTCTAGTTACAACTCCAAGAACGCTCGAAAAGATGCTAGAAGTCTGCGGGGTTATCTTTTCTTTTTGAGATTTGATTCCACTATGGAGTCGTTGAGTTATGTTGTCTATAAATTGAGCATGGCTCCTATTGAAATCAGACCATTTGGTGTTAATGCCCAGTTTTGCAGATGCAATTGATTCGGAAATCGAAGACTGTATTTTCCTTAGAGAGTCCCTTGCATCATTGAGTGGTCCTGATTCTGGATCTCTGTCAGATAGAATCCCTATTCCCTCGTAAATCGAATATAGCCACAATAGAATAATCGCTGCTGGCCAAATCAAGTCTCCGAGATTTGCGATGAAGTTGACCAGTTCAATCTCGAAGTTCATCATGTTCAGCCATGATTCATGCATGTCCTGAACTGCTCCATTTAGCCATTGTTCTGCCTCGAAAGGAGACATTTCACTAGGGGGACTCATCTGATTTAGCAAGTCATCTTCAGTCAGAGGAGAATCTTCCAAAAGGAGTGTGCCATCATTTCTTCCAGTCAATACTGCAAGATTATTTTCATACACATCACTAGAAGCACATGAGTCTGCACAAGCACCGTCTGCGAAAGAGTTCCTTTCGACAAAGTCGCTGAACCTGTGGAAGACATAGGAAGCGATTGCAATCGCTGAGAAACTCTGCATCCTATGTGTTCTGTGCCTATACCAATGATGGAGTCCGAAGATACCTGTTGGCATTATTGCTAGCGCTGCCTCTATGGTTGGTGATTTCTCTGAGTTCTCCGTCTTCCGTTTTCGGAGTCTTTCGATCTTCCATTTCTCATATGCATCGCCTATTCCCTCGGGCATAATCATTAGAATTGCAACTAGGAAGATGTAAGGCATGACCCCATCTAAAGCAGAATAATTCGATCTTCCCAGAGGCATGCCGATACCGATCAGTACTGGAGAAGATAGGGCTCGAACGAACCCCACCACTAGTGAGCCGACGATTGCCCCCGGCAGAGAGCCTATGGTCCCGAGTACGATTATCGCGAAGGAAGGCAATAGCAGAGTGAAAGCAGTCTCGGGATTGAATCGCAGAGTGAGTGCGAAAATCGCCCCTCCCATTCCTGAAAGCCCTGCGGATAGGAAGGCGCTAGTGAGGTGAACTCTCTCTACGTTGATTCCACTGCTAGCAGCCAGTTCGGGGTTGTCAGCTACGGCCCTCATTCTCCTACCTAGCCTAGTCTTGTTGAGTAAGAGTAGCAGGAGAAGTACTGCCGAGAAAATGACTACTGGTACCGCTCCTTTGTAGTAGGCATAATTTGTTGTGGCTTGAGTAATGCAATCGGTGGTAGTGTCGTAAATCTCGAGAGCTGGTTTCGAAGAATCACTTACTATGCGGGATAGAACTGATTCACCAGTCTCGGCATCGACTGTCTCCTCGCAGGTGAAATGAGTGTATGTCCTTCCGTCTTCCAGTGATCTTTCTCCAAGGTTGAATCGCATCTTCGTGGTTGGAATCTCCCACCTCAGATTGGGCATCCTCCAATCTCCTTCTGGCTCAAACATATTCCTGCCAGCACCGAATCGGAGATAGGTCAGAGCTCTGAGAATCAAAGCCACACCCAGAGAAGCGATCATCATGACCTGAGGAGTGGCTTTGGTTTTGCGAAATCCTCTGTAAACGAGTCTGTCGATGATTATCCCTGCAACTCCAGTGAGTACGAAGGCTGCCACCAGAGTGAATAGGAACACAGACCATGTCAGAACTCCATCCTTTGACGTGGAGAGATTCGCCATAGGGAAGAAATAATCACTCCAAATCATGATCATTGACAGATACATTCCAATCATGAATAACTCAGATTGAGCGAAATTTCCGTACCTCTGTACCTTGTATGTTAGTGTCAGTCCGATGGCTATGGCTAGGTAGGTCGATGACCAAGTTAGAGTTCCAGTTGATATTGAAACTAAATCAAGCGTGAATGAAGCATCTTCGCCCAATCCTTGGAGCAAAATGTCCAACGAAAAGAAGGTGATTGCTACCATGAAGAATGGGGAGAGGAGGATTGCTATTGTTCTAGGAATCCCACTAGGGGCGTCGTCGAAGAGAACTTTCACTACTAAGAAACCGGCAGCAATTGACTCTACTAGCTGTAGAAGCCAAACCAAGTCATCAGGTAGGCCCCCTCCGAACAGTTTGTCGATGATGTTTAGTGATCCGGTTGCATTTAGAGTTCCTAGAAGGTTAGCATCGATGAACAGCAAGGCTGCGACAATCAGTCTGCGAGTGCCTCTGGGCAATTGCGAGAAACGATTCCGGGCTTCGTGCAGCATGCTACTACACTAACCCGTCAATCATGCGAATTAATTGTTGGGGCAGCGCGGCGGGACTGGCCCCGCCGCGCTGCTTTACGTTAAACCAATCAGGCAGTTGTTATGCCGTTGACTGGATCCCAGTTTCTGGTACAATCGTACGAAACAGTGTCGGTAGTTGCATCGTGAGAGAACTCACCAATACAGAAACCGGCAGCTG
>CAXEUQ010000138.1:0-3362 GCA_963999425.1 uncultured Candidatus Poseidoniales archaeon
TTGTCAATGAAAGCAACGTTCTCCCCATTATCGAGCACTTGAACGGTACCTCCACCATGCCTTCGCGGCCCAGTGACGTAGTCATGTGCATGGAAGCCAACCAAGCCATCCGAGAAGCGTATTGGGGATAGTTAGACCGAGGATTCAATACAGATGGGTCTTTGGAAACGATATGAGAAAGGTCATCCTCAGATGGAGAATCTCTTCCCTGACAGGAGCCAAGGAACTGTCCAAATTCCTTGAAGTTGCTGAGAGAGTCGAAATCCTTGGTCATCTAGCGGTTGGTCCAGGCAGCGTTACTCAGTTGGCTGAGATTAAGATGCGAGAGGGGCACTCGGTAGAGGAAATCTCTGAATTCGATAGTTTCGAAGTAATCGAACAGCACGAGGAAGACGAAGATGGAGTTCTTGTCAGCCTGCTTTGCACTCACCCGTTGGCCGTCTCTGCGATTGAGATGTCTAACATCCATGTACAGCCCCCGTATGGAATTGATGCTGACCGAGGAATGGAACTCAGGCTGTCTGGCCATTCTAAGTCAATCAGCAGATTTCTAGCTCTCCTGAGGCTGGTACTTCCGCCCGATAAGG
This sequence comes from uncultured Candidatus Poseidoniales archaeon, assembly GCA_963999425.1. Taxonomy (GTDB): domain Archaea; phylum Thermoplasmatota; class Poseidoniia; order Poseidoniales; family Thalassarchaeaceae; genus Thalassarchaeum. The sequence continues at coordinate 588 of CAXEUQ010000138.1, forward strand.
TGAGTGTGCAATCACTCCGAGGACAGGAGAGAAATGGCTGGTCGAGCACACTGACGAAGAGGCAGAGGCAAGTGGTCTCTCATGCTGTCAACAGAGGGTATTACAAATCGGATTCCGAGGTCACGCTGAGGGAGTTGGCAGACGAGTTGGGCATGGCTCGAAGCACTCTGGGAGAGCACCTCCAGAGGGCTGAGGAGGAAATCATGAAACTGGCTGCAGATGACATCGGTTGACCCCGTTGGGGTCAAAGGAATGCTCAAAGGGCGCTGCTGTCGGTGGCTTCCTGATGGTTCAGTTCAGACTGCCGATGCTGCCCCGCGCCGAGCAGGTCCCTTGGAATGCCGTGGTAAATGGAGAAGAGGTCTCTCTGCACATCGATACGAACGCCATACTGCTCGACGTCTTGCGTGACCAAGTTGGCAGCCTCGGAGCCAAGCGGGGCTGCGACATGGGGACCTGTGGATGCTGCAGTGTTCTGATAGCCGGGGAGCCACGACTGTCTTGTCTCACCTTGGCCCAAGAGGCATCCAGATGCTCGATTACAACTGTCGAGGGCTTATCCGACGGTCACCACCTGCATCCCATCCAGCAGACCTTCACTGAGTGTGGAGGCAGCCAATGTGGGTTCTGCACACCAGGTTTCCTAGTGGTCATCTCTGCCTTATTGGAAGAGAATCCTCAACCGGACGATGATGCGATTAAGTGCGCCATAGAGGGTAATCTTTGCCGATGCACTGGATACCAGCAGATTGTGGATTCCGTGAGGGCGGCATCCGAAATCCTGACTTTGGGCGAATCCACAGACGACTCTACCGGTGCCAAGAGTGACCCAGACCCGAATCTGTCTGAAGGAGGCGATTAGGTGTCCGAGAAGAAGCGGGTCGAAGGATATCGTCAGCAGAGTGGCAAACTGGACTTTCCCCGTCCCGGCTCGGGAGGGAGCAAAGGAGTCAGCAAACCTCGAGATGAGGAGGCGATTGCCGCTTCTAAGGCGGCTGACGGGCATCGTCATGATGGCCTGATTACCGGCTCGACTATTGGCAAATCAACGGGCTTAATCGATGGTCGTTGGAAAGTCACCGGTCGGGCCCAATATGGCGATGATATCCGATTACCTGGCGAATTGATTGGCAGGATTGTCAGGTCAACGCGACACTATGCCAGAGTCTTGTCAATCGATGTTTCCGCAGCGTTGGAGCTACCAGGGGTTGTCGCAATAGCAACCGGAGAAGATGCTCCGGCTAGATTCGGTGTCCTTCCGGTGACCAAGGATGAGCATGCAATGGCTGTAGAGAAAGCCCGTCACGTCGGCGATCCGATCGCCTGTGTGGCCGCCGTGGACGAAGACACTGCCAGAGAGGCTGTTCGCCTGATTGAAATCGAGTATGAGGATCTTGATTCGATTCACGACATGCGCAAGGGCCTCGAGAACTCTCCCGAACCCATTCACGACCGTGGAGACTATCATATCGGCTCCTCGAATGTTCAGAAGCGAGTTTTCCAAGAGTTCGGAGATATCGAAGGAATGACTGAGAATGCGATTGCTAGTCATACTTCTGATTGGCTCTTCGCTGGTGCAAATCATGGTTTTACTGAGCCACATGCCGTCGTCGCCAACTGGGATCCTTCTGGCAGGTTGACCCTATACACTCCGCAGCAGGTTCCGCACTACGTTCATCGAGCGCTAGCCGATGTGCTAGAAGTTCCGATGCACCAAATCAATGTCTACAGGACATTCGTCGGGGGAGGATTCGGCGGTAAGTCCGACCCATTTCCCCATGAGATGTGCGCAGCCATCCTGTCGCGCAAGGCGGGCAGGCCTGTGAGGATTAACTTCGACCGTGAAGAGGTATTCTGGGTAAATCGAGGTCGGCATCCTTCTCGTATCGAGATGAATCTGCACGCTGATTCGCAAGGCAGAATTTGCGGTATCGAGACTGATGCTCTAATCGATGGTGGGGCATTCGCATCCTTCGGTCATGTCACAACCTACTACAACGGCGTGCTGCATACGGCTCCCTATGAGATTGGGGCTTTCCACTACACAGGTGCTAGAGTGTGGACGAACAAGCCCGCTAGCGGAGCCATGCGAGGGCACGGGGCCGTGAACTCAAGATGTGCAGTAGAAGTTGGAATGGATGATTTGGCCGAGCAATTAGGAGTTGACCCTATTACTCTGCGACTAGCCAACCTGCTACCACCTCATTCTGCTACAATCACAGGATTCAGAGTGACCAGCATAGGCATGAGAGAATGTCTAGAGAGGGTCAAGGAAGCTTCTGGCTGGGATGACAAGTTCCGCAAACTACCTGATGGTCACGGCATAGGTATCGGCAGTGGCTTCTTCATCTCGGGCAGCGGTCTGCCGATTCACTGGGAGCCCAACAAATTCCCACATGCCACGGTACATCTCAAGATAGACATGGATGGAGGAGTAACCGTTCACACCGGAGCCGCAGAGATTGGCCAAGGCTCGGACACAGTGGTCGCCCAGTCGGTAGCCGAGGTGCTAGGACTGCCGTTGGACATGATTCGCATTCGAAGCCGCGAGACCGACACATCACCTGTCGACTTGGGCTCCTACTCATCTCGTGTCACTTTCATGAACGCCAATGCGGCAATCTCCGCGGCGATGAAAATCAGGGAGCAGTTGCTCGAAGCAGCTTCCGCTGTAACCGGAGTTTCGACTGACAAACTGGTCATTGGAGACAGGAGAATCTACGACAAGAGAGATCCGACTATCGGGACCTCCTACCTCGAGGCCTTGCACAAGGC
>CAXEUQ010000139.1:0-3356 GCA_963999425.1 uncultured Candidatus Poseidoniales archaeon
CGTCCGTCCAGCGAGCGTCACCGAGGGCTTCTGGGGAAGGATACTCTCCGAAGGCACGAGCGTTCATTCCGTTTTGCAGCAGTCCTGTGGTCTTGTGGAGCAAATTATCGCTCGGCTTCACTATCTTGCCCTTGTAGGCGTCATACGCATCAACAAAAATCTGAGGAAGTTGCATCAACAACCACCTCCGACGTATCCGGCGATTTCTTCGAAGGCCTCGTCCTCGAGATGGCTTACAAGCATGGAGCGGCCGAATTCACCTCTGAGTCTGCGAACCTCGCGGACCCCCATCGCGCCGAGAATCTCAAGCAGTTGATCTCTCCAAGAGCCGCATAGATTGGTCAGGCGCTGCTTAGCCCAACCCTCGTCGAGATTCTTCGGCAGCGTGCCTGAGACTAGCGCTCGCTCCCTGAGCGAGCCGTGGGAGCGACCCTGTAGAGCGAATAACACCGGGAGGTCGAGAGCGACTAAGTCCAGACCGCTGATTATCGCTTTGGGGACATGGTCGGCGCCCACAATTCCCCCGGCCCCAATCAGTGTGACCTGGTCTCTGCGACCCTGCTCGATTAGCATCATGTGAGCCTCCTTGAAAAGATCGGTGACGAAAGTGCCGTCAGAGCCCTCGCCATGCAAGTCAGCGAGCAGGTGAATCACCGTCGCTCCCGAATCGATGGCATTCGACATCAGGTCCTGCCATCCTTCTTCAAACGCGATGCGGACAGCGACGATTGCATCGGTTGCATCGCAAGCCGCCTCAAATCCTGAGCGGTCCCAGCCCCAGGGACGCCCAGGAGTAAGTGTGAGTTCGATCAACCTAGCATTGGGGAATTGGGATGCTCTCGATCCCATTACTGCATCCATAACTGGAGCAACGTATGGCGAGTCGAGTCCTTTCCTCAGCACAAGGCTTGCATCCAAGCATGCGATTGTGTCTATCTCAGCTGCAGTCGAAGCCACAACTCTGGCCAACTCCTCTGTCCCCAAGTCGCCCGGGGGCAGGTCGAATACGAACGGGACCTGAATGGTGAACATCTCAGGAGTCGGTCCTGTGATTCTTCCATCTGAATCGAATGTTAGGTGCATCGGCTTGCTTCCGATATCCACGGCTGTCCCAATCAGTTCTCTTCCATGGATACCATCCCTGCTGGGTCTTACAATCTCAGACATGTCGGTAAGCATGCCATCGAATCCAGGGCCACCGAATCTTCCTCGGTATCCTTGACCGCGAACGGGGACCATTCCCTTTCTGGCCTCCTCGTCGATGGCGGTGATGTGGCCGTGGGTGGTGTAGGAGTCTCCCAATTCTAGTAAATCCGGGTTAGGAAGCACCTTGACGAATTCCGGATGTTGTACAGCGCACCTCATGCATCCCACACAGAGTTCTGGTTTCGGAGCGAAGCCTCCTACTGGTCCGGAGAACACCCCATACGTGCAGGGCCTTGCGAAGATGACATCGAAATTGGGATCCCAAGGTCGAAAGTAGTGAAGTGTTTCAGTTGCAAGCAGTGTTGCCAGTCCGACTTTTCCTACCTCGACTAGGAACCTGTGAGGAAGTGGGTCAGCGTCCTCAACCTCCTCAGTGTCGATATGGTATCGATGGTAACTGTCGGCGGTCTCTCGGGCAATCCTTGTAGACTCGGACCCGAACCGATCGAGAGTGAGTTTTCCATCCGCATCAGCGTACCCTAGTTCCGTAGTTGATTCCAGCATTCTGACCCTCAGGTTCGCGCGGTATAGAGAGAACGCTATAATCATTGGGTAATTCTAGTATCAAAACTACTAGATTCTGTTCTAATTGATACTATATTGGAAAAACACTGAACGAATGAACAATATTTTGAGAAAATAACAAAAATAACTCACAACTGGGCAATCGCTAGACGGAGAGTTTGCTCATCCGTTCATTCCTTCCTATCAAAAAATGAGTCAGTTTGAAGAACGGGCCTCGTAGAGGCCCGGCCCATGGCCCTGAAGGATGCATGGGAGATTCCAGAGTTCCGCCGTCTGCTGATAGGCAACGGCGTCAACATGCTGGGCAGCTCGATTTTCATTATCGGGATGGGGTGGACCATCGCCGAAGTAGGTGGGCCCAAGGCATACGGGCTAGTCTTCACAGCCTACTTCCTCGGCCATCTTCCGCTGCTTCTGTACGGTGGGATGGTAGTAGACAGGATGCCTAGAAGGACAGTTGCTCTCATCGCAGATTTGTCTCAAGCAGTCCTAGTCGCAATTGCGATGCTGGTCCTGATGGCCGGCTTCGATGTAATCAAGACATTACTGGTGATTACTTTCCTCACCGGAGGCGCGGGGGCGTTCTCGATTCCTGCTATCGGCGCACTAGTACCTGATCTGGTGGAAGAGGAAGTTCTGGCTCAAGCCAATGCTCTGAGAGGGGTGGCCATGACGGCTGCTTGGATGCTGGGGCCTCTAATCGGAGGTGCCACAGTAGAGTACTGGGGAATCGAGGCTTGTCTATTCATCGATGTAGTGACGTTCTTGTTCAGTGGAGCGGTCTTGTGGACAATCTCAGAAGTTCCGATTCAGAGGGATGAGGAGGCGGAGTCCCTGCGTGATGAGGTTATCGAAGCGTGGGCATTCGTGAAGACTCAGCCGTGGTTGTTCGCTGGCATCTTCATGTTCATGATTTGGCATGTGGGAGATTCTGCTATCGAGATTGGAATCCCTTTCATCATAGATAGTAAGGGATTGGGAGCAAGGGAATTCGGTCTGTTCGGGGCCGTAGGTGCCGGGGGAGCGATGATTGGTTCTGTGATTGCAGGAATGAAGCCGATTCCCAAGGAATCTAGGGGCACTGTGTTCTACATGTTCATCGGAGGTATTGCTTGGTGCATGCTGATGTGGGCTATGCCTATCCCGTTCTGGCTAATCCTGCTGTTCGTACTCATAGAGGGGACTCTAGGAGGGACTCTAGGGGTGATTTGGAGGACTACCATGTCAGACAGTGTGGATCAGCACCTGCGAGGTAGGGTAAATTCACTCGATGCTATTGGCTCTCTGATATTCATTCCGCTGGCTCCAGTTCTGGGAGGGTGGATGATTGAGACGACCAATGTGCTGACCACATATTCGATTGCTGTTGCCTTCATGGTGCTGACAACAACTGCAGGACTGATTGTGCCTTCGTTCAGACGCTTTGAGAGAATCGAGCATCCCGACTTCCCGATTACTCTGGATCAAAGTCTATCTGACTGATATCTACTGAGAACCATTTCTGGTAGTAGTCATACTGCACTCTGACCACCAGTATCAGGAGTACGGCATACAAGGTCCAAGCGGCAGCAGTTCGTCCCATCATTATAGGCAACTCGACCAGAATTAGGACATCGAAAAGGATG
>CAXEUQ010000140.1:0-3339 GCA_963999425.1 uncultured Candidatus Poseidoniales archaeon
GTAGACTGCAGATCCCCACCAACCCTCGCCGACATCGTTCCACGTTCCAGGGGCCTGCAAGCCGAGATGTACTCTATTTTCGCCACCTCCGTAGTTGTTAGGCTCGCCAGGATGCCAGTTAGTGTAAGTCCAAGGCCGGCCGTCAGACCAGTGCCAGTGGTCCGCTCCAGGACCGTTTCCACTACCTGTCCTGATTCCGCCTATCCATACGGCATTCCCGGCGGCGATTCTAGTGACCTGTTCGTTCTCCTCCGCACTAGTGATGGAAGCGAGATTGCCTCCGCTCGCCCTAGCAAATTCGTTGTGCTCAGTCCATGTCAGTTTCTCTGGTGCAAACACAAAATTACGATCACTATCTGAAGAATACTCATCCAAGGTTGTTATTTCTGGGTCCGAGTCAATTGCTTGGGGAGATGATGGAGTGACCGATATCTTGCCTACGCCTACCCACCTTCGCACTCCCGTTGGCAGAGAGTTGTCCGATCTAGGGCGAGCCCAGCCTCCCCTGTACCAGTCATTACTTCCGTCCTGTTCTCTGTCGTCTAGGCTCCAAGATGGAGCTCCTCCACTGTTTGCATTGTAGAAGTACAATCTTGCTCCGGTCGGATTCATGTACCAGGTCTTGCCGTTAATCTTGTCCGGTTGAGATACGTAAACTCCGTTATACTGGTCATTCGGGTGATCTCTAATTTCGACTGAGGAGCCTTCTGAAACAGCCTCAGAGGGACCTCCGTCTAGAAGAGCTAAAATCTCCTCCAAATTGAGTGTGCCATCGTTGTTTGTATCTACGGCACCGAAAATAGCAGACAAGATTGCTTCGGGGGCTTGCTGGCCGGTAATCGACTCCAGTGATGCCTTGAACTCCGATTGGTCAATCGAGCCGTCTCCATCGAAGTCATACTTCGTGAACAGCGCTTCGGCAGTGATTCCTCTCTTGCGAAGAAGTTCTTGCAGATTCTTGATTGCTATTGCCTCCACGGCTCCGGCTGCACGCGACTGCATGGCGTTTGAGATTGGAACTCGGAAATGAGCGTTTTCCCGGCGAACTCGGTAATGCTCTAGTCGCTATACGAATGGTGGGCGCTTAACCATGGCCTTGATTCTCCTTCGAGGGCTCGACTGAATCCAAACCTCGCTTCCCGGGTCAACACCGCTCAGATACGCCATCGCAATCCCAGTTCTCTGCTTGCTCGGAGAGGGGGCGCCACTGGTCACCCTGCCTACAAGGCGTGCATCATCTTCGTCGGACGACAACACCACATGACCGGGGCGGGGTGCAGGACCTCTCTCAAGGCACTCCAGTCCGTGCCATTGGTCTCCTGATTCAATTGAGTGAATTACCCGGTGCTTGCCGATGAATTCGTGTTCCAAATCTAAACCGAAGGGTACGGCGGTTTCAGCTGTGTCTCGAGTCAGGAAGTCAGCGGGCAGAGGTTCGTCGGCATTTCCGCCTAGGCCCGGCCAGAGGAAGTCTTGCCCAGAAAGAAGGTAGCCCTTCTCAAGACGTAAAGTATCTCGCGCCCCTAATCCCACCGGGACTAATCCATGGGCGTGCCCGACCTCAAGCAGAGTTTTCCAGAGTTTAGGTGCCATCTCATTCTCGACAAATATCTCGTAACCCCTCTCACCTGTGTAGCCTGTTCCTTGAATCCAGCCAGATATACCCAGTTCATTGTCGGCAATCTGCCTACATGCGAATCTACCAACAGCATTGGCCTCGCCAATGACCTCTGCGAGAATGCCTGGAGATGCGGGGCCTTGCAAGGCAAGGATGCTTGTGCTATCTGAAATATCATCAATGGTAATCGAGCCGTCCTCGGGAAGCAGAGATGTAAACCAATCCAGCATCACTGGAACCATAGAGGCATTTGGAACTCCAAGGACTTCGGTCTCGGACTTCACAGCGAAGATCATGTCGTCGATGATATGTCCTTCATGGTCGAGGAAGTGAGTATAGCCGCACCTTCCGTTTGAGAAGTTCATAAACTCCTGAGTCGCTATGCCACTCAGCCATGAACGAACTCCCTCACCGCAGAATCGGAAGAATCCCATGTGTGAGACGTCAAACAGGCCAGCGGACGCACGAGTGGCAAGATGCTCTTCCTGAATTGAGGAGTACCATATCGGTAACTCGAAGCCGTGGAAGTCCACCATCTTGGCGCCTCCTTCGATGTGACAGTCGAACAGCGCTGTCCTGCTCGGCTCCCCGTGCATGGCCTTTGCATGGAGATTGGGTGCAAGAAGTTACGGGAAGCGAATACAGACCGGTGCTGGCTCAGGCGCTAAACTTCGTATGAGCAATGAGGCCAAAGATTTAAATATTATTGACACTACTATACAACTACAGGTTGAGAAGATGGAACGAGACACTGCTAGGCAGGCCGGCAAGGCTGAGAGTGATTCGAAACAGCGTAACCGCTCTTCGCAGTTCAGCCCCGCAATGAGGCCTTCAAGAGGTCGCGGTACTGATTCCATGGCTGGCCCATGCAAGGTGTGCGGAGCGAGTTCTTGGGACACTGATGATGTACGTGGAGAGACCACTTGTTCAGAGTGCGGATACGTCGCTGCTGAGAACATGATTGACCCCGGGGCGGAATGGATCAACCATTCAGACGGGGATGATAGAAGCCGTGTCGGAGCGCCCACCACTCTGACTCTATCAGACAAGGGACTGTCCTCTGAGATTCAAAGACGCGACCTTACCGCAGGCGCTGCCAAGCGTCATGGTATGAGCAGTAAGGGACTCAGAGAGTGGAGAAGGAGACAGCGCATAGATCAACGCAGCAAGACTCGCGACAGTCGCAGCAGGAACCTAGCCAAGGCAATGCAGTTCATTCGCGACCGTGGCGACCTGCCTCCTCAAATTGAGCAGGAGGCCGCATCGTTGTACAGGCACGCCGTTCAGCGTGGCTTGGTTACCGGTAGGAGCATCAGAGGAGTTTCGGCAGCCTGCGTCTACATTGCAGCACGTGAAGCCAAGATTCCGCGCAGAATCGAAGATGTTGCTGAGGCCTTCGACATGATCAAGACCGTCGAAGAGAAGGAACTCAAGAGAACCATCAGACTGGTTGCGAGAACTTTGGGCACCCACCACATCACGGGTCCTGAGGAGTACTTTGAGAAGTTCCACTCCGACCTGGGGCTGCCTCCTCATGTGCTAGGAGAGGTTCGCGACCTTTGGAGCTCAGTAAAGGACAATCTGGCCTGGCAGGGCAAGAAGCCATCCGGAATCGCTGGGGTCATAATCTACAAGGCATCACAGGAGAGTTCCTCGCCGAGAACTCAGAGTGAGGTTTGCAAGGTTTCTGGAATCAGTGAGGTCACCCTGAGAGGTCTACT
>CAXEUQ010000141.1:0-3331 GCA_963999425.1 uncultured Candidatus Poseidoniales archaeon
TTAAACTTTCAAAAAGAAAAGCTAAAACCATCTTTCAGACAAATGGAGAGTATTTTTAGAATTGATAGTTATACTACTCCTGAAAATAGAAAAATTAGAATAAGAAAAGTTGTAAATCTTTGCAGAAAAAACTCTCAAATTTCAGATTTCTTAAAAAAAAATTTAAAAATTCTAAAACAAAATAAAAGGAGATAATTATGGGTCAATTAATTCAATTTAAAATAGATAAAACAAGAGCACTAGTTCAGGCTACAGCTTCTTTTGGAAGTCTTCCAGTGGTGATTTGGGAATATGTAGTAAACGGCTTGGCGTATCAAATTAAGGGGAAAATGCCATGTGTGGAAGTTACAATTAAAAAAGATAGAATTGAAGTAACAGACAATGGGCGTGGCATGGATCAAGATGATTTAGCAAATTTTTTCACAGGTTACGCTGAAAACAAAGATAGAAAAGAAGGTAATTATGTTTTTAAGGATTATGAGATGTACAACAGATATGCAGACCTAAGAAAGAAATGCAAAAGAAAACCCGATTACGATTTTTGATAGTTAGGTATGCCGAAACTTTTCCTAATTAGCAATCAGCATTTGCAATGCCCATGCCAAGGACAGCGCCTAGAGGAATAGACCACGCATAAGCATCTTTCTTGGAGATTGCAGCAGCAAGACCACCTCCAATCAATCCACCTGTAGTTGCATTACCTGAACTACAACTTCCTCCACTAGTTCGATAACTACGAGAAACTAATACTTGCTGATGAGTTGGTCTGTAATACCTGTGATGCCTGTGAGGAAGCAGCCCCAGACGTGTTCGAGGTGACCGATGACACATGCTACATCAAGCCCGACGCACGAGTGGATGGAGGATATGATAGGAACATCGACAAATCCGGTCTCAAGCCAGAGGTGATTAGCACCCTATCTGACGATATCATGGATGCTGCCGATGCCTGCCCGGTCGATGTGATCATCCTAGTCGAGGAATCACAGGGAGATGCCCCAGAGCCCGAGGTGATTGAGGCGGCTGAGCCTGAGGTGGAGTCCATCGCTGAGGAGCCGGCTGAAGTGGCGGAGGGAATCGAGGGCCTGTTATCTTCAGGTGACAGGACCCTGAACATACTGTTCGGCTCTCAATCCGGAAACTCGGAGGAGTTGGCCGCCAAATTCGCCAAGAGGTCCTCTGATTACGGGCTGGAGGCGACTGTCCACGATATGGATGGATTCGACCTGTCTTCGATGTCCAGCATGAAGAGAGTCCTAATTATCTGCTCCACTTGGGGCGAGGGCGATATGCCCGACAACGCTGAGGAGCTCTGGCAGGAGGCAAATTCAGACTCCGCTCCCAGACTTCAGGGGTCATTCTTCTCGGTTCTCGCTTTGGGTGATACGAGTTACGAGTTCTTCTGCGAGTCTGGCAAGGATTGGGATGTGAGATTAGAGGAGTTAGGAGCGACTAGGCTCGTAGACAGGGTCGACTGCGATGTCGACTATGACGCCATGGCCGAGGCTTGGGCTCTCGATGCTCTCGCTACTATGGCAGCAGTAGATGGCAACGGGACCTTCATCGAGGATCAAGTCGAGACTATCAAGGACCATGTCGGTGGCACTGCTCCAGTCGCATCAGGAGAGGACGGGTTCACCGTCCCGAACCTTGAGGCAGATGCGGTCCAAGTCGAGATTTCCATCTTCCGCTACGACCCCGAGCGAGCCACTACCGGCAGGGATACTTGGGTTTGCGCTCTACCGGGTAACCTGTCAGTTTTGGAGGCGCTCAGGGCCCTAAAACACACTCATGACGGCAGTCTTACTTTCAGGGACGGAGCGGATGACGACCCAACAACTGCAATTTCTGTAAATGGCAGACTGATTCTTCCAGGTCGCGTCAGCATTGATTCTGCCGCATCATCTCGAGACGACTCATTGCAACTGAGGATAGAACCACTACCTGCGTTCGATGTGATTCGCGATCTCGTTGTAGACCTATGGCCTCTCGAGAGGTCACGCGAATCATCTGAGCCTTGGATGATTGCTGCGACCAGAGACGGGGCAAACACATCACAGGGCGTGATTGGAACCATGGACCCAGCAGTGGCAGGCAGCCTGCATTCGATTACTGACTTCTGCAGCGCACCACTATTGCACTCCGCTTCTGACGCGACACCTCACTCTGATGATTACATGGGTCCCGCAGTCCTAGCCCGGACCTGGGCCCGTATGAACGACCCACGCTCCTCAGCCAGAAGCATCTCATCGATGCAGTCAGTCATGGACTCTCAGGGAGGTATCAAGGCTGAGACTGACTTCGCCTCAATTAGGAGACAGAATGAATCATTGAGAATCATCTCCGATGCACTTCTGGATGCTCGCACGGCTACTCTGGGCAGTGACGCATTCAACGGGCGCCACGGCAAACATGTCTGGTGGTACAGTTGGTCTGTCAAGAGCAGCGGGAGGGTCAATGACACGGTGCTCTACAGACAGGTCCTAGGCCCATTGGGTCTGTTCGGCAATCTGTTCTCGGGAGTTACCGCGAGGATGATGCTTGGATTCACTAGGACCGGTGGGAATGTCTTCAACGGCATGCTAGGAATGGTCGCCCCTCCAGCTGGGATAGGAAAGATGCCTAAGCAGTTCAACTCATCAGTCGACAATCACCACGAGGTGGTTGCGATATTCAACGAAGTGGACGGTAGATTCTGATGCCTCTGAAGTATGCCTATCATCCTGGAAACATCGCCCACAGCAGCGCGACGGAAGTCGCAGAGACAATGGAGCCAGCAGCCAATTCACTCGGAATTGAACTCATCCCTCTACCCGGTGCGACCAGTTGCGGGGCTGGGATTATCCGACAAGCAAGCAGAAGGCTGCAATTGACTCTTAACGCTCGTACGTTCGCTATGGCTGAGGAGATGGGTTTGGACATCATCACCCCTTGCGCTGCTACAGCAGGCAACCTGCACGAGGACCTCAACACTCTCAAGGCAGATCCCAATCTACTCGGTGAGATTAACGATGTTCTCGAGAGGACATGCGGGCGCCGCTTCAATGGTGAAACAAACGTCCACCACCTACTGCACATCATCGTCGACGAGGTAGGATTGGACAAGCTCGAATCTGCGGTCTTGAACCCAATCGACCTCGAAGTTGCGGGATTCTACGGCCCGAACATCCAGCAGGAGGGTGCTTGCGGCAATGACGATGTGCATGATCCGAACTATCTCGAGCAGGTTATCGATATAATCGGAGGCAACCCGGTCCACTGGGAGTCCCGCACACAGAGTGTGGGAGTACCCGGATTGTTCTCAGAAGAACCAACCGTGCTGCGTCAGGCA
>CAXEUQ010000142.1:0-3278 GCA_963999425.1 uncultured Candidatus Poseidoniales archaeon
AAAATCACGGCGATGAGGCTAATGGTGAGCTTACCCGAAGGCTCGGAGATACTTCTGATGCTGGTAGCAATTTCGGGCGTCTCGACATGGTATCTCTCGAACTTCACTCAGCATGAATCCGGAGTCCGACTGTTCGCTATGTTGGGTGTGGCATCAATGCTGGCCCTTCTAGGGATGGTGCTGTTTTGAGCCGTATCCCACAAGATTCCTACCCCACCAGAGCGCCAGTTTGGTGGGGTCGAAGAGGTCCATCCGGACCACATCCTGATGTAAGAGGGTGCACGGGGAGGATGGTTCTGATTCGTCACCCGAAGGCACTATCGAGATTTGAATCGATTATTTCTCGAATCACCAAGGCCCCCAATGAGTTGAGGAGGCCTCTGGATGACATGAACTCCTTGCTTTGGGAGTTGATGGATGGAACTAGAAAATTGGATCTTATCAACAAACTGATGGACTCAACATTTCACGAACGAATCACTCCAGTTGAGGAGAGGGTGGAGGCGTCGTTAGCCAACATGATTTCTCTGGGTTTAGTGGTGGTAAGAACGTCTCCGATTAATGGAGAATGGGAGACCTCGTCGTTACATGACCCAAGCGGCTCTCTACAGGATGCTGATCCAACTCTTGGGATAATTGAGGAAGAGTGACTATTGTTCTGGTTCTGGAGCATCCATTCTCTTTTGCTCGTCGATTACTTGTTTTCTCTTCGCAGAGAAGTATACCAATAAAGGCAGGAACAACAGGAAAGCGAAGCATCCAACCAATGTTGCGAAGCTGTAGACAGATTCCTGAATTGGATCCAGTTCAAATGCTTCGACTGAAATCAAATCATGAGTGACTATTCTCATTTCAACTTCGACCCCAGCCGAGTCAACTACTGATCCACTATGGAGTACCGTGACTCTCCAAGTCACAGTCTTGTTTGCATCGCCTATCATTTCGCTGGCAGCTTGCTCGGCTGACGTTTGATTCTCACTCTGTAGATAACCTAATCCATCAATGGGTAAATCGAGTGAGACTATGCCTCTCATAGTGTGAGGATCTGACTCTACTTCGGTCTGATGCACGCTGGCGTAGACACAAGTCTCTGAGGCCTCAGTTGTTTGCTCACCACAATTGAAATTGTCAGCATCCGATGATCCCAACAGGGGTGAGTAGTACCATTCGGTACCTGAAGCATCGATCCTGACCGTCATCCCGTCTTGCACCCCTTCGAGAGATAGATTCAGCCATGTGATGCCGTATTGAGTCGTCACGAACCAGTCGGCCTTACCTTCCTCACTTTCTTGCAAGTCTAACTCAACTTCCATGTTTGTAGTCGTGTAGCCGTAATATTCCGTGTCAACTGTATTGGAATATACAGCATATGACAGGACTAGGACCAGCGTCAACCCGGTACCAATCATGGTCCTGAGCATGTTCGGGTTGCGCGACATCGACTTGCGCATGACCATTCGTGCTGAGAGGTGGATTTCAATACTTGTGAAAGGGCATCAGTCTCATCTGCCACGAAGTGGCAAACTGAGTCATCACGATTAAATATGGACTCTAGGACGGCCGGACCGCGCTGTGAGCCTATGACTACAATCCACGATGTCCCGGCCGACCTGCTCATCACCGAGCTGGCAAGCCGTCTGAGTGAGATGAGTGACATCACAGCCCCCGACTGGGCAGACTACGCCAAGACTGGTACTCATCGTGAAAGACCTCCTGTACAATCGGATTGGTGGGAAGTCAGATCGGCGGCTATTCTTCGTAAGGTCGGCATGTTAGGTCCAATTGGCGTGAATCATATGTCACAGCACTTTGGAGGGCCCAAGGATAGAGGAGTCAAGCAGAACCGCGCTGTTGCCGGTTCAAGAAATGTCGCTAGGACAATCATGCAGCAGTTGACAACCTGTGGATTAATCACTAGCAAGCACAATCCAGCAGGCACAGTCAATCTTGGAAAAATCCTGACTAGCGAGGGTCAGAGTCTGCTCGATGAGGTTGCCCATGCAGTCAGGCCACAAGCAGAAGAGAGATACCCTGGACTCTCAAACTACTGAGGTGAATGAGATGGCAAGGAACAAACCATTCGCTAAGAAGCAAAGACTACTCAAGGTAACCAAGCAGAACCGCAGAGTTCCTGTCTGGGTAATGCTACGAACCAATCGTAAGGTGAACACCCACCCAAAGAGACACATGTGGCGCCGCTCAAAGCTACAGAGGTGATTTGATGGCAGAAGTGAAGGAGATGACTATTCCATTGCGCGCTGCCTGGAATGTTCCCCGAACCCGCCGGGCAAACCGCGCAATGATTGAGATTCGCAATCATGTCGCTCAGCACATGAAAATGTCAGAGGATGAGGACCTGTGGATCGACGAGAAAGTCAACCACGTTATCTGGGCTCGGGGTATGCAGCAACCTCCTAGGAAGATTAAGGTCGTGTGCACCAGAGAAGAGGGATTCCCGATTGAAGTCAAGTTGTTGGAGGCCTGAGAATGGGTAACATCAGACCTTCCTTCATTAAGATTAGAGCACTCAGGCTGCTAGAGGTCTATCCAGATCAGTTTACAGACGACTTCGACACTAACAAGCATCTAGTTAGTGAATACACTGATGTCGACAACAAGAGGATGAGAAACTGGATTGCCGGATACATCACTCGCTACAAGCAGCGCCGCACAGATTGAGCACGCTCTTGATAGATGACTCCTTGCGAACAGCATGGGCGACCACAGGCCAAATGCTCTGCCTATATTCAACAAGGATGTCTGCATAGTCTTACTCAACCCTCAGACAGATGGCAATATAGGCGCTGTTGCCCGCTCGATGCTAAACTTCGGATTCACTGATTTGCGTATTGTAGGTCGTACTAGAAATTGGTCCGATGAGACAAGAAACAGGGCGAAGAACGCCCAGACAGTACTGGATAATGCTCGTTGTATCGATTCATTACAGGATGCTGTTTCTGATTGCTCAGTAGTGGTCGGAACGTCTGGGAAAAGAGAAGATGGAGGCAAGACAGCGATGAGGCACTTCCTACTACCAGACGAGCTCCCTTCGAGACTATCCGGCATAGAGGGCAAAGTTGCCATAGTATTCGGTCCAGAGGGAAAGGGACTTCTGAATGAGGAATTATCACAGTGTGATCTACTGGTCACTATTCCTACGTGGGAAGGCTATCCGATACTCAACTTGAGTCACGCGGTTACCGTAATCTGCTTCTCTTGGTTCATTTCTAGTGACAGCAGCATCCCATTCGGAGCCGGAGACAGGTTATTGGAACCTG
>CAXEUQ010000143.1:0-3273 GCA_963999425.1 uncultured Candidatus Poseidoniales archaeon
CAGATTAATCCGCTACCGTTTCTTCGCGTTCATCATGGCGAGATCCGATTCAGTCCTTTTTTTCCTAGCCGGGTTCACACAGTTACTCATAGGTTCTGAGTTGGCTGCAGACCCCACTCTGGCGATCCTCGGAGCCATCCTTGAACTCACGGGTGGCAGTTCAGTCTTAATCGGAGTCTACTTGCTAATTTTCGTTGCCAGACACCACCAAGAGTTCACGTCGTCTTACAACAAACTCGAGAAGGCGTCCATGGCAAGGGGAGATTCAGGGCGCCTACAACGCGTTGACCCCGAACCAGTATCAAGGAGGTTGACGAACATCGTCATCCCAGGAATTCTGGCTTTCATTGCTGCCATGGCATGGCTAGCCAACTAGCAGGTGAGACATGAGCAAGCCCAAGCAGGGCCTTGACGAGATGGTCGACCGTGTAATCGACAACCCTGCGTATGACATGTTTGGAGGGTACCATATCTTCCTGAGGAGAGTGACCATTCCAATTATCCTGATTCTGGTATTCATGATGGTTTACGACTTACTCTCCAAGTTCCTATCAGATGACTTGACCTTGATTCTCTCCGCTCTAATCACCGGTCTGTCAGTGGGCCCTATCTTCGGTATAGAGAGGTACTTCGCCGAGAGACGTTACGGAAAATGAGTGATTCCTGTCTACTTTGCCGCCGAATGGGTAAAGTGGGGATGCCTAAGTTGGAGGTACAATGAGCATACTAGATGACTTCGATATCTTCGAGCTACTCGGCTTTGGAGACGCTACCGGACTTGAGATGCTATTCGCTGCTTCCGCGCTAGTCGGAGGGATCCTATTCCTGCTTTGGTTCGCATTGATGATGATTGGCGGGGTTGCAGCTGATATCTTTGAAGGACTCCTCGGAATGGAGGGAGTAGGAGATCTCGGGGCAGACGCCTCGTTCAAGGCCCTCACTTTCCAAGGCCTGATGGCTTTCCTTATGTTCTTCGGACTGGCTGGACTGTACACCTTGAAATCCACCGAGACATCTACTCTAGCAATTGCAATCGGAGGTATTGCAGGCTTCGCTTCCATGTATGGGACAGGCAAGTTGTTCCAACTCTTCATCACTCTGCAGTCAGATGGAACAGTTGAGATTTCAGAGTCTGTTGGGGCTACTGGTACAGTCTATCTCAGAATCCCGCATGAAGGTGCAGGACAGGTACAAGTAAACTTTGGTGGCAGTTTGAGGACCATGAACGCAAAGTCCCATGACGATGCCGAGATTGGTAATGGAGAGTTCATCGAAGTCGTTGACACCATGGGCGACGTACTCATAGTAAAGCGGAAGTAATCGCTTCTTTCCCATTTCTTTCGATAGTGTGCAGGGAAAGCCTTCATGACCTCATCTACCCTCTTAGGGGTAGAGGCGAAGCATATGGCAGAAAGCGGAGCACTATTGACGACGATGATATTTGCAACTGTACTGGTATTGGTAGCCGTGACAATTTTCTTTGCACAGCGCTACAAGAGATGCCCTCCCGATAAGGTGATGGTTATCTACGGACGTACAGACAAGGGCCGTCCTTCTAGGACGATTCACGGTGGTGCAGCATTAGTCTGGCCATTGATTCAGGACTATGCGTACCTGCCCTTGACTCCGATTACCATCAACATCGACCTCAGGAACGCTCTATCTTTGCAGAACATCAGAATCAATGTTCCAAGCACTTTCACCATCGGTATCAGCATCGAGGACAACATCATGCAGAACGCAGCTCAAAGGCTACTAGGGCTGAAGATGGAAGATATCGAGCAGATGGCCGAGGAAATCATTCTCGGTCAACTACGTCTGACAGTCGCGTCTCTTACTATCGAGCAGATTAATCAAGACAGAGACAACTTCCTCGAGCGAATCAACCACAACGTCGAGAAGGAACTTGAGAAGGTCGGTCTACGCCTAATCAACGTGAACATTGTCGACATCACCGACGACTCGGACTATATCGAGAGCATCGGTAAGAAGGCAGCTGCCACTGCAGTAGAGAACGCACGTGTCGACGTTGCAAATGCAGAGAGGGACGGTGCTATCGGTGCCGCACAGGCTGACAAGACCCGTGAGATCCAGGTCGCTGAGAACATGGCCGAGGCAGCAAAGGGACGCAAGGCGGCCGAGGCCGACCAGCGTGTCTATGTCGAGAATCAGGAAGCACTCGCTGTTTCCGGTGAGAACGTCGCTCAAGCAGAGATTGCCAATGCCAACGCCGACCTAAAGGAGGCCGAGGCATCAGCCAAGCAGAGAGCAGATGTAGCTACGGCCGAGGCCGAGGCTGCCATCCAGCGTGCCTTTGCTGGTGAGGAGACAGAGCGTCTGAGGGCCAGCGAGATCGTTCGCGAGAACATCCAGAAGCAGCAGATTGAGATTGCTGCCGAGGCCGAGGCCGAACGCCAGCGCCGTGTTGCACGTGGTGAGGCCGATGCTATCTTAGCGGTATACGAAGCTGAGGCCAAGGGTATCCAGCAGGTTCTGGACGCCAAGGCTCAGGGTTACCAGAACCTAGTAAACAGCGCTGCAGGAGACCCCAAGGCAGCAGCCACCTTACTGATGGTCGAGAAGATCGAGAGCATGGTCTCGGCTCAGGTCGAGGCCATTCGCAACCTCAAGATCGACAAGGTCACCGTCTGGGACGGAGGCAACAACGCCGACGGATCGTCTGCAACTAGCAACTTCGTCAGCAGCCTAGTGCAGAGCCTACCTCCTATCCACGATGTGGCCAAGATGGCAGGAGTAGACTTGCCTGACTACCTCGGCTCGATGGCAGAGGATGCAGAAGAAGATGGCGAGTAGACTGTCCCTTTGGGACAGTCACCCTCATGAGTAGGGCTCGCTTGGCCGTGCCATGTCGCGAATCGATGTGGTAATCGTCGGAGGCGCCAGAACTCCGTTCTGTGAGTGGTTGGGGGGCAAACGCGGAGACGGCGAGCCTGGGGGCAGGCTCGCAGCATTGTCGACAGAAGAACTCGGAGAGATTGCGATTCGCGGTGCCCTCGAGAAGTCGAACACACACCCGTCCTCAGTGGAACATGTCGTCATGGGACACGCTCTACAGACCTCGGGTCAAGCAATCTACGGAGCCCGTCATGCCGGGCTCAATGCCGGGATTCCTCAGGAGGTCCCGATGCTCACACTCAACCGTCTTTGTGGCAGCGGGGCGCAATCTATCGTTTCGGGCTCGCAGATGATCATGCTCGGAGAGGCTGAGGTCGTTGTTGCAGGAGGTATGGAGAACCTCTCTCAGGCACCGCA
>CAXEUQ010000144.1:0-3265 GCA_963999425.1 uncultured Candidatus Poseidoniales archaeon
CGAGAGCCAGTGGGCCTATCGGGTGATTCATCCCGAGTTTCATAATCCCGTCTATTGCATCAGGCTGTGCAACTCCTTCCTGAAGAGTCAGTATCGCCTCGTTCAGCATGGGACAAAGGATTCTGTTGCTGACGAAGCCTGGCGAGTCATTGCACGAAAGTGCAGTCTTGCCCATTCTCTCGGCGGCCTCCACGACTGCTGTATTGACTTCATTCGAGGTCTGCGAGCCGTTGATGATTTCGACGAGTTTCATTATCGGAACTGGATTCATGAAGTGCATTCCGATTACTCTGTCCGGCCTGTTTGTTGATGCAGCGATGTCATCGATACTGATGCTTGATGTGTTGCTAGCCAGAATGGCATCATGTTTGCAGATTTCATCCAACTCAGAGAATGTGGCGAACTTCAGATTGGGAATCTCCGGAATTGCTTCGATTACTAGGTCACATTCTGAGGCGGATTCTTTCATGGTAGACGCGTGCACGCGAGAGAGGGCTGACTCAGCGTCCTCCCTACTCATCCTGTCCTTCGATACCAATTTGGATAGGGATGACTCGATGGATGACATTCCTCTATCAACGAATGACTGTTCGATATCTATCATCGTCACATCGTAGCCCGCGCAGGCAGCGACTTGGGCGATCCCATTGCCCATCTGGCCCGCTCCAAGAACTGCTATGCTGTTGATTTCCATGCCACTACGGGAAGGAGAAGGGGGATGAGCCTTACTCAATCCAGTGCTCTACTATTGGTCTGTTGGTGATTCGAACTCAGGCATTATCTCATCGAGATCAGGTTCCTGCTCGAGCATTCTCTCGGCTCTAGACCTACGTCCCCTTATCATGACAGTAGGCACTGTGACTAGCAGTACTACCGCTATGGCTGCTAGGGAAAACCACCATAGCATCGGCCCGGAGTCTCTGGCATCTTCGATGGCCCAGTCCATCCAATCCTGCTTGAGAATCTCTGTCGAAGTAGAGTTGTCGTTGTTTGCCGAATCGGAAGTCAGAGCGTTGATTACGTGTGTGCCGGGAGCATCGGGAATTTCGACTGTAACCTCGAACTGACCGCTTGAATCACAGATGAAATCGATTGATTCAACCTCTGTCCAAATCATCACAGGTGCATTAGATTCGCAAGTTCCTGTAAGTACTCTCTCGGTCTCCAACGTAGAAGTCCTGTTCACTTTCTCGGCCATGGTAAGTGGAGGCGGTATGGTGTCTCTAACTATGGATAAGACGTAATTATCGAAGTGATCCAACGCCTCGACCTCGATTAAGAACTGGTTCTCGCCCTCCACGAGTTCAAAGTTCAGAATCACAATCACAGCCCCTGGGTCAATCAGATTCACCTCCTCGGAATCGGACCTGCTCCAGCGAATTGTTTGGTCTGGGCCCCTTTGAACGGTGGCTTGAACCTCATCGATAGCCATGATTCCACCATTCCAATTCGCGGCGACATGAGTATTGTAGATTGAAGCATCCAGTTTCATCTGACGGCACTCCTTGAATCTGTTGTCATTCTCCTGTGGCTCCGTCATGTCTACAGCTTCTAGACACACCAAGTGCATTCCAGAGCGATTGAGTTCAAACAAAGCACCACTGGTTTTCGCAGTGCGCTCACTGATTATCTCGCCGTCTATGGTGAAGGTAACATGCACCTCCTCGCTGGCCAGCCAAGACAAGCCCTGTCTATGATCGAAGAAGGCCTCATCGGTCCCGGGGCTGATGGACCATTCCACCACCGGTACTGTGCTATCGAGAGAAATGGGCCAATGCTGAGTAGCTGTGTTGTTAGCCCAATCTGTCAGCTCGATGGTGATCATGTAATCGCCATCAGGCAACTCGCTTGTGTTGATTCTGTATTGCGCTGACTTAGCAATCTGGCCAGGAGTATCTTCAATTGTAGTCTGGGGAATAATCTGTTCAGATTCGCACTCCACAATTTCGTGTGGAGATTCAAGCGAGTATAATCTGAAGCACCATTCCTGCACGTCTACTGGGATTGTCGTGGTCAGAATCCCATCAGTGAGATTAACGGGGTCGGCCATTGCTAGGGAATCGTATAGGTAGCCAGACTGGTCGGTCAGGTGAATCAGTTCGGTGGAGGGAGGAGATGTGTCGAGCACCACAGTGAACTCTCTGGTGAATGAGTTCCCAGCCGGGTCTGTTGCTACAATGTTGAAGATACTGCTCGCGTGCACGTAATAGAATGTAGAGTCTTGATTCTGTCTTGGCTCGGACTCCGACAATTGGATAGTAATCTCAGCATTCCCATTATCATCGAGTGGCACAGGTGTGCCGGAATGAGTAATGCTGGCACTTGGTTCGGAATGAATCGTATAGGTCAGGAGAGGTTGGTTCGTAATCCACGGGATGCCGGATAACGCCAGAGCAGGGGCAGTGATGTCATAGGACACCGCCAGATGAGTCTGAGATGAGTAATTGGACAAGTCGTTCACTGTGGCTGTGTAACGATGCCACTGCTCCAGAGGAGGTAAAGTAGCATTGACCCAAACCTCTCTGAAACTGATATTCTCAGGGATAGCGAAGTGATTCCCACTGTTCCAGATATCGGTCAGGTTGTGAAATGTCAGATTGGTGTCAATGGCCTCTACCGAATCGGCATCGGGTACCCTCGTGAGATTATCAGAGGGATACCAATTGAGGTCGTCAAGTCTGAATCCTATTCCTGTGTCAAGTGCATGGAGTTGGACCGGCACGACTGATTTTGTCTCAGTCATGTTCTCTGGCTGCACGAAGGAAATCTCGGGATTTAGCTCGACTAATTCATATGTATATGGCAGAAGCAGGCTGATTCCTCCCTCCAAAATAACCTCGATGTGTCCAGACCATACACCGGCATGAGTCGGTCGCGAATACGAGAAGTTCACTTGGAAGGCTGCCGCAGGGACTTGCCCTGCGAGGGTCTCACTGCCGTTGGGCCAAAGGGCGGAAATCTCTGATTCCGAGAGGGAGAAGTTTTCGGTAATCGATAACTCATCTCCGCCGACAACATCGATATCAATCCAAAATTCAACACTGCCTCCGGGAACATCGTAGCCTTGCACTGCTACCGCATACTCTCCATCCTCGGGATCTGTAATCAGAACGCTCTCGGATGATGAAGAGGAAGTAGAGCGGGCGACTTCCTCACCAGAAGAGAAGGTGCCGTCTCCGTCGGAGTCGTGGAATAAGAACAAATCTAGATCAGCGGCCTCTAAGGAGTTCATTCTGATGTTTATCTCAGTAGAGTTCTGAATGGT